>NZ_JAJAFY010000069.1:0-16022 GCF_025384885.1 Photorhabdus kleinii | reverse complement strand
ATGATAAAACGCTTTGATAACATTATCTTATTCCACTCAGCTTGCATACACGCTTTCATGTTTCGGCGCTTTTTCGTGATGAAAGCGATACCGGTTTGGCTAAATCGTCAGCGAGCTCCTGACTGAGATACTCCTTGTCGGCCGCGCAGGCCGCCGCAGAGATAAAAGAGGCGGTGTTGGAAGGTTCGTTAATCAGAAAAATCACCCAAGACTATTTTGATGTTGATGCAATGGCCAGCCATGCCAAATTATCGATGGCGGCAGATGCAGGTGCGTATTACCGTGCAAGGGAAATGGATTGCAAAATTGACGCCACGTCACATATGGAAGCGCAGGCTGCGGGGCAATTGCCGCAGGGGTTTCGGCCTGGAGATCAAGTCGTTGCCGATTACCAGCAGCGCAACCAACAAATTAAAGAAAGGTCGCAGCCCATGATTCGGCAACGTCACGCGGGGAATTGAACGTCATCTATCCCCGTTATCTTTCAAGCTGCCTCTTTGTTGGCTGCACTCGCTCACCCCGGTCACATCGTTATCTATGCTCCCGGGGATTCACTCCCTTGCCGTCGCGATGCATCTTGAAATCCATAGGGTATATCTTTATTGGGTAACACGATGTAAATGAGGTTAAGATTGACATGAACGGTATTACTATGCCACGATTCGAACAACCGATTCATTATTCTAAAACAATTTGCAGATTTCTAATTATATATCTCCAAGATTATATAATTATTTTTTCAAGACGGATTTTTATAAAGGTGCTTATTATATCATAAGTATCTTCTTTATGTATTAATAATAATCAGGAGAAATACAGTGGCTAATCTCAGAGAAATACTGATTGCCTTTGGTTGGGGTGGTATTGTTGTCGGGATTATGATGGGTGGGTTAATAGGAATGTATGCTTTTAAAGGGCCATTCCGTGCACCTAAAGGTCATGAGAGCTATACAGACTTAAATCGTAGGATGCTCAGGCTAGCTCATATTGCTTTTATCATGTTGCCGTTGATTTCTATGTTATACGGTATGAACATTGACGATTTACAGGTTCCTTATATTTACAAGTATTATGCAACAATCTGCATGATGATTCTTTCTATCGGGATCCCTGTATTATTGATTGCCTCGTGTTTTTATTTACCGTTCAAGTATGTTCAGGTTATTCCTTTTAGCTGTGGGATGTTTGCATTAGTTGTAATGGCTGTGGGCAGGGTGTCAGCCTTGTAATCTATTAATCGTAGTCTTTATATTGAGATTTTAATCATGGAAAAATTACTGAGTGCGCGTCAACTCGGCAGGGATGCTATTGTTGCAACCGTCGAAAATAACCAATATCAGCGTAATCATCAGTTTGCAAAGCGATTAATCGATCGCATTGAAGCGCACCCGCTGATGAGAAACCCAATTTTGTTAAAGATGAATAGAGGTGAGTTCGACATCAGCCAGATGAGGATATTCCATCTGGAGTTTTATCACGCCTTCGCCCAAGTATTTACCGATGCGGTGATCGAAGCGTTGAGCTCAGCAAAACAGCTGGAAGGGCGTTTGGGTGCGCGGGCAAAAATGGCAGCTCGTTTTTTGCTGCAAATTAACCTGTTAGATGAGTTAGGTTTCCACCCAGGAACAGGCTCTGACAGTGGCTATAACGGGCAACCAGAACTGGCTCACTATGTGCAGTTCTTCAACACCATCGAGCAATTGGGGATGAGTGAGAATGAGGTGAAAACCTGGTTTCCGATGTCCAGTTCAGTGGCATGCCGCGCGACATTTGAAAATGCCTACGGTGACTACCCTCAGTTGATGGCACTATTAGCCGTTGCTGAAACAGTGTTCCACGACTTTGCTACTCCTTGGGCGAAAAGCGTGGGTGTAGCGACAGATATTGATGTGTCTACCGGTTATCACAGTATTCACGTAGAGACCGAAACCGGTGAATCAATTGAAGACGGTCATTCTGAGGATGCTTGGATCTTATTCTGTCAGGCGATTACCGAAGATCGCTTTGATGAAATGGAACAGCGAGTAGACCTGTGGCTGAAAGTATGGAATGACTTCTGCAACGATCTGCTGGCGGGTCGTGCTGCAAAATAATTTCAGGCTAATTTAACTTTTCATATATAAAGAATAAAGAGCTAATCATTATGCCGTCCCACCAGTTGTTTAACAGGGGGTTTAACTCCTTCAACCAACTATTGCCAGAACTTGCTGTTCAACATACCGACAAGACGGCATTTGAGTTTTTACGAAGTTCTAGGGAGATACAAAATCAAAGCTATGGGCAATTGCACCAGTGCGCAGCATCATTAGCGAGTGCACTTCAGCAATATGGTCAGCGCGGTGATAGGGTTATTTTACTTTATCCGGACGGTGAAGATTTTATTGGGGCGTTTTTTGGCTGCCTTTATGCAGGGATGATTGCTGTCCCGGTCCCTATGCCAGCGAAATCCTCAGGAAATGCGTGGGAGCGTTTTATTAGCGTTTTACGCAATGCGAAAACAGAATTTATTGTAACAACCGGGAAAGGAACCGAAACGTTAATACAACTGACTTTACCGTCACCTCCACTTATTTTTACTTTTGATAAACTGGAAGCGATATCACTGCCTGCGGGATATCGCCTTCATTGTCTTGAACGCCATTTTGCTGGGGTATTTAATCCTGCGCAGATGACTGACACCGATCTGGCATTTTTACAATACACCTCAGGCTCCACGGGTACGCCAAAGGGAGTGATGGTTACCCACGGCAATCTGTGGGCAAACTCACAGGCTATTCACCACTATTTTGGTCATCACAGTGAAAGCCGCGGCATGATATGGCTGCCGCATTTCCACGACATGGGGCTTATCGGTGGACTGTTACAGCCCGTGTATGGGGCGTTTCCATGCCGGGTGATGTCACCGATGATGCTGATGAAAAACCCGCTTAACTGGTTAAAACAGATCTCAGAATATCGTGCGACTACATCGGGGGGTCCCAATTTCGCGTACGATCTTTGCGTGCGTAAAATTAGCCAGCAACAGGCTGAAGGTTTAGATCTCTCCCTCTGGGATGTGGCGTTTTGCGGGGCTGAGCCTATTCGTCCTGCTACATTGCGCCAGTTTGGTGAGCATTTTGCCCATACTGGCTTTCGCGCTAAGGCATTTTTACCCTGCTATGGCATGGCGGAAACCACGTTGATCGTTACCGGCATGGATAAAGGCCAGGGAATGGTCGTGACCAATGAAGATGAAAAAGATCCTGGTATTGTCAGCTGTGGTCAGGCGTTGCCAAATACCGAGGTGCGCATTGTCAACCCCGTTAGCCTGCGTACGCTTGAGGCTGGACAAACGGGAGAAATCTGGTTGCGTGGGCCCAGCATTGCGAGCGGTTACTGGAATAATGCTGCTGCGACAGAAGCTACTTTCCATGCTCAGATCGAGAATGAATCGGCACACTGGTTGCGCAGTGGTGATTTGGGGTTCCAACAGCGAGGATCGCTGTACGTTACTGGGCGTGTGAAAGAACTCTTGATTGTCAATGGTCAGAACCATTACCCAACGGATATTGAGGAAACGATCCGGAACGCTGATGCTCTGCTGGCCGATGCCACTGTCTGTGTTTTTGCCAGTGACATTGCGCAGACAGAGCAGGCCGTTGCCTTGCTGGAAATCCCGGAACGCGCCAAAGAGTCTGTTGATACAGCAGCGTTAAACGACCGCCTGAATTCAGCAGTGGCAGACCGGCATGGCATAACACTGGGTGAGTGGGTATGGGTTGGTCGACGGGCGATTCCACGCACGACCAGTGGCAAACTGCAACGAACTCGTGCCAAGGCAATGTACCAACAGGATGCATTAGTTGTGCAATGGAGCAGCCGAGCGGTTCAACCACAACCGGCCTGTACAGATGGTGGTATGTTTCACAGTGTGCCAGCGCTAGCGTCATTTATTGCAGGTATTATCAGTACTGCGGTTAACAGGACCGTTAACCAACAGCATTGGGATGATGCGTTCACGACATTTGGGCTGAACTCGTTGCAGGCCGTTGGTGTGATAGGTGAATTGGAACAGCATCTGGGCCGTGAGCTTTCTCCATCGTTGATTTACGATTATCCGACCATCAATAAACTGGCCATGGCACTGTTGCAGCCTGCGGAGCAAAAAGCCGCGGCTACGGTGGCTATCACTGACGATGTTATCGCGGTGATAGGAATCGGGGTTGAATTGCCGGGGCACAGCGGCGTTCAGGCGTTATGGTCGTTGCTACAACAAGGACAAAGTACGACCGGAGATATTCCCGCTCACCGTTGGGCGGGTTCGGCGTTAAGCGGTTTTAATTGTAAAGGCAGTTTCTTTGACACCGTAAGTGAGTTTGACGCTGGCTATTTTGGGATTTCGCCGCGTGAGGCTGAGTATATTGATCCGCAACATCGCTTGTTGTTAGAAACCGTGCAGCAGGCATTAACTGATGCGGGGTTAAAGGCTTCCGCCTTGCGGGGAAGTGATACCGGGGTGTTTATCGGTATCAGCGCCAGTGATTATGCTTTGCTCTCGGGCGATCGGGTTTCTGCCTATAGTGGGTTGGGTAATGCGCACAGCATTGCGGCTAACCGCATTTCCTATATTTATGATTTCAAAGGGCCAAGTGTCGCAATTGATACGGCCTGTTCCTCTTCTCTGGTCGCGATTGACGCGGCGATACAAAGCCTGCGTTCGGGGCGTAGTACGCTGGCTATCGCTGGCGGCGTGAACTTGGCTCTGACACCGCATTTACAGACCGTCTTTACGCAGGCGCATATGTTGGCACCAGATGGTCAGTGTAAAACCTTCGACGCACGGGCCGACGGATATGTGCGCGGTGAAGGATGTGGCATCGTCATTTTAAAACCACTGGCACAAGCACTGACCGATGGTGACCGGGTTTATGCCACTCTGGTAGCGAGTGCCATCAATCAGGATGGTCGTAGCAATGGGATCACTGCACCGAATGGCCTATCACAACAGGCGGTTATCGCACGGGCGCAGGCCGAGGCGGGCATCAATAGCAACCATATCGATTATGTGGAAGCACACGGTACCGGTACGGCATTGGGCGACCTGATTGAATTTCAAGCGCTGGAGGCGGTGTTCGCGCAACGCCATCAACCCGCAGCGGTGCAGGTGGGGTCGATCAAGACGAACATTGGTCATCTGGAAGTAGCCGCGGGCGTGCTTGGGGTTGTAAAAGTGGCCTTGATGCTGCACTACCAACAGCGTGTACCTCATTTAAATTTCAAACAAATCAATCCTCATATTGCCGCCATTAGCCGCCGAGTTTCGGTAGCGGGGAACCGCAGTTGTACATGGGAGTCGGCTGAGGGCCAACGCTATGCAGGCGTTAGTAGTTTTGGCTTTGGGGGAACCAATGGTCACGTGATCCTGCGTGACTGTCCGCAGGCGGCAAAAGGTGAAGAGGAAGCGTTACCGTTAACGTTACTGCTGGTGGCCTCGCATGAAGAACAGGGTCTTAACGCCCAGCGTGACGGTGTATACCGCAGCTTGCAGTTGCAACGTGATGCTGACGTCTCGGCGTGGTGCCGTCTGGTCAATACCCGTTATGACCACCCACTCTACCGTGGGTTTGCCTTTGGGGCCAACCGCCAGCAATTGGCCGAGAACCTGATGCAAATCAGCGGTAGCAAAGCGGGCAAAGCGCAGCCTCAGGTCTGGTTATTCCCTGGGCAGGGAACGCAACAAATTGGCATGGGGGCAGCCTTGTATCAGCATCTGCCATATTACCGCAAGTGCTTTGACCAACTGGCTGATACGGTTTTACAACGTTATCAAATCGATATCCGCCAGGCGCTACATGCCCAAGACGACAGCTGGCAGCGCTGTGCTAAAACTTGTCAGTTGTCCCTGTTTGTGTGCAGCTATGCCATAGCAGAGAGTTTGATGCAGCTCGGGTTACGCCCAGCGGCCGTGATTGGTCATAGCCTGGGTGAATATTGCGCCGCGGTTGTTGCCGGTCAAATATCGTTGGAGCACGGGCTGGCAATGGTTCACCAACGCGCCCACTTGATGGCCAGTCTGACCCAACATGGCGCGATGGCCGTGGTGTTCAGCGGTGAAGATGAGGTTCGTCGCTACATTGCCCCATGGGCAGGAGAGGTTGCCATTGCTGCGTTTAATACGCCGACGCTGACAACCATTACAGGGAGTACTGCGGCGATTGAAGCCTGTCTGAAAGACATTTCTGGGCTGGGCGGTCATGCCCGGCGCATTAAAACCGCCAACGCATTCCATTCTCACCTGATGGACCCCATCTTGTCAGAGTATCAACTCTGGCTAACGCAACACGTTGATTTTAAAAAAGGGAATCTGCCTTTCTACAGCAACCTTGACGGCAAGGTACGCCAATATACGACGGCTGACTACTGGGCCCAGCAAATTCGGCAACCGGTTCACTTTTTGCAAGGAATTTGGGCACTGTTTGAAGAAGAGAAATATACGTTTGTGGATCTGAGTGCAGACAGTTCGCTGGGCAAATTTGTTGTTGTGACAGACCGTGGGCAACACGTATTGGTCGCGGCTGACCATCGACATGAATATCAATCACTGCTGACGCTGCTTGGCTCATTGTGGCAACACGGGCATGACATCGAGTGGTACAAGCTGTACCTCGCAATGGGCCGTGAGGCGTTGACGCTGCCAGCCATCCAATTTTGTAAAAAAACCTACTGGTTGGCGGATGAAAAGTTAATGCAGCCATCATCTTCACATGAGGACGTTATGTCACAACACCACCAATTACGGAGCGAAATAAAAGCGATTATAGCCGGGTATCTTGGGGCACTGCCTGAGGATTTGGATGACGATCTGCCTTTTCTGGAAATGGGCGCGGATTCGTTGGTTCTGTTGGATGCAATCAATACCATTAAAGATCGTTACGGGGTCGCAATCCCTATGCGCTCACTGTTTGAAGAGTTAAATACGTTGGATGCGGTGCTCCACTATGTCGTGGAGCATGCCCAGGTGACGGAACCCGTTGCTCCGGTCAATGAAAATTGCGGTGCTATGCCCGTTATGCCATGTGCAGAACCCACGGTAGTACCTGCATCGGTTCATGCGGGCGAACTCGGGGGGGCGGTATCGGTTGCGGCTCCTGAAGCACTGCAAGGCTTGATTGCACGGCAGTTAGAGATCATGTCACAACAGCTTCGCTTACTCAATGGCGGCATAGTTCAACCCGCTCCAGCCCTGCACGCTGTAGAGGCCAGTGCACCAGTGGCGGCACTCCCGCAGCCACTGGCGGCTAAACCTACGGTTACGGATAAGGCACAGACCAATGCAACACCGACTAAAGCCGGTGCGCACAACAGTTGGTTTAAAAAGGAAACCCAAAAGGCTTCGCTGGGGGCCGAACGTGACAGACATATTCAGCAACTGACTGAGCAATTTGTCAGGAAAACGGCAAGTTCGAAACATAATGCCCAACAATTCCGCGCCGTCTTGGCCGATAACCGAGCATCTGCGGGCTTCCGTTTATCCACAAAAGAAATGCTCTATACTTTGGTCGGAGTGCGTTCGCAAGGCGCCCGTATCTGGGATGCGGATGGCAATGAATACATTGACTTCACTATGGGATTTGGTGCCAACCTGTTAGGGCATGCGCCGGAATGCGTGCAGCAAGCCGTTGCCGCGCAGTTGTCCCAAGGTATGCAAATTGGGCCACAGAGCTCCCTTGCTGGTGAGGTGGCAACGCTGATCGCAGAGCTGACGGGTCAGCAGCGCGTGGCTTTCTGTAATTCTGGTTCTGAAGCGGTAATGAGCGCCGTACGCTTGGCGCGCGCTGTGACAGGCAAAAATAAAGTGGCGCTGTTTAGCGGTTCTTATCACGGTGTGTTTGACGGCATTTTGGGGCGCCAACAGGGAGGGGTGACACCAGAGCACGCGATACCTATTGCTGCCGGTACACCCGCGTCACTGGTAGAGGATCTGCTAGTACTTGAGTATGGCAGTGAAGAGAGCCTGGTACTGATTGCTAAATACGCCGATCAATTAGCAGCGGTCATCGTTGAGCCGGTGCAAAGCCGGTATCCCAACCATCAACCGCGCGAATATTTGCATACGCTGCGTAAGTTGACGGCTGAACACGATATCGCCTTGATGTTCGACGAGGTGATTACCGGTTTCCGTTTGGCTGCCGGTGGTGCACAGGCGTATTACGGCGTGAAAGCAGATATTGCTACCTATGGGAAAATTGTCGGTGGCGGTATGCCAATTGGTGTTATTGCTGGCTCTGCACGCTTTATGGACAGTATCGATGGTGGCTTCTGGCAATATGGCGATGAGTCTTGGCCACAGGCCGAGCTGATTTTCTTTGCGGGGACGTTCTCCAAACACCCGCTGACCATGGCTGCGAGCAAAGCGGTACTCGAATATATCAAGAACCACCCTGGACTCTATGACGATATCAACCAGAAAACGAACGACCTCGCGCAAACGCTCAACACTTGGTTTGCGACGACGGGAACTCCGATCGAAATTGTTTCCGCTGGCAGTTTGTTCCGTTTCAAATTTAGCGGTAACTACGACATCTTGTTCTATCATCTCATGTTGCGCGGCATCTTTATTTGGGAAGGCCGTAACTGCTTTGTGTCCACTGCGCACACCACACAGGATATTAAGCTGTTTATCACTGCGGTTAAAGAAAGCCTCAATGCCATGCGTGCCGATGGCTTCTTCGGTGAGGATGGTTTGCAACCTAATACGTCTTACCCTGCCACTGATCGCCAACAGCGTTTTACACTGCTGGCCGCTGAGGGGGAGTTGGGGCTACGTGCGGGTAACATTGGTTGCGTCATCGAAACGGCTCGTCAGATCGATAGTTCCATGATGCGCCAAGCCTGGACTTTATTGAGTGAACGCCATGAAGCACTGCGTATGCAGTTCAACGGCACCGGCGAGTTGCAGGTCATGGCATCTTGCGTAAGTGGCGTAGATTTTACCGAAGAATGCAGTGAACAGGCAGAAAATAATGCCCGATTGGCGGCGTTTGCGGCTCAATCGTTCACCTTGTTAACTGCTCCATTGGCTCGTGTATTACTGTTACGGCATGTCGGCGGCTCAACGCTGGCTTTGGCTGCGCACCATACAGTTGCAGATGGTTGGTCATTTATGGTGATGCTACGCGAACTACTCCATATATATAATTCCATCATGGCAGGGCAGTTGCCTGAACTGGCAGCAGCACCAAGCTATTTGCGCTTTATACATGCGGAAAAGACGGCAAATACTGCCCTCATTGCCCAGTGCTTGGCTAAACTACCAGCACAGCGTTTGAATCCTGCGCGTGCGTTACTGGTTATTCAGCAAGTAGCACCATATCAAGGTAAGCGCTTAAAAGGGGGAGTGGATTACCCAGGATTACCGTCTCAGTTACGGAAAGCTGCCGCAAAGCTACGGGTAACTCGTTTTGTGATGTTGAGCGCCTTGTTTGTGCTGGCCTTAGAGAGGTTTATTGGCCACTCTTTGCTGCCTGTCGCCGTACCGAATTCCGGTCGGGATTTTGAACGGAGTGAAGGGCTTGTGGGGCAATGTGTCAGTTTGATGCCGTTTTGTTTTGACAGCGCCGCCAGCTCGTCACTGTCTGAATTTGTTGCTGCGATACATCAAGCTGTGTTGGCTCAGCATGATGCGCCAGCATTACCAGCTCATTGTTTCCATGGCGAAGGCGCGCAATTCCCTGTGCTGGCCACGTTCAATATTGAACCTCATGCACCGCTGACCGAAATGCGCCAGTGGCAAGCTAGCCTGTCAATGCTGCCCGTCAGTGCAGTTGAGTTCCCGCTAATGGTGAACGTAGTGGAAATGGCTGAAGGGTTGTCAATCGAGCTGGACTATCAGGAGCGTTACTTCTCTGCGCATATAGCTGCTGAGCTGCTGGAACATTACCTGGCTGTGATCAATGTCTTGGCAGAGCAGGGCGTGGACGCAGTGAATCAGCAATTTTATTCACCTGCTGAAGTGGAAGCCTGATGAAAAAGCTGATGGGTATTGTACTGGTTATTGCTGCATTGGCGTATACGATCAATCTGCTGTTTGATGCGGGCGTTTTCTACAGCGTTCAAGATATTCACATGCAGCAGTGTAGAAAAATAGAGGGTGTCAACGGAGCTGAAGATATCGTGCCGTTGCAAGATGGCGGTGTGTTAATTAGCAGTCTTAACCGCCATGGTAATGCGTCAGGTGCCCTCTATTACTTACAACTGGGACAGGCTCCTTTGCTGCTGTCAGGCGATTATCCAGCGGAATTTTTCCCGCATGGTATAGACGTATGGCAACAGGAGGGAAACACCTGGATTTACGTGGTGAACCATCGTCATCAAGGGGACCGTATTGACGTTTTCCGTTTTGAACGTGCAGCAATGCGGCTGATTTATCAACCTGCGTTGTCACGCAGTGTTGGAAAAAATATCAATGATATCAGTATTATTGATAAAACCCACTGGTTGCTCACACGGGATCACGCGTATTCCGGTCTGCTCGGCCGCATTGAAGATTACCTGCGTTTGCCACTCGCGCGCGTATTACTGATCGATGATTCTGGGGTGCACACATTGCTCGATGGGTTGCACTTTGCGAACGGTATTTATTATGACCGACAACGGGAACGGCTATATGTGGCGGAAACCACAAGCGGTGCCCTAAGCAGTTGGGCATGGCAACCAGGTGGGACGGTACCTATATTACTGAGTCGGGTAACCGGCTTGCGCGGGGTAGACAATATTATGCCTGATGGAAAAAGGGACAGGTTATTGGTGGCCGCACACCCACAACTGCTGAAACTGGCGGCGTACCAAAAGGATGCGCAAGTGCGTTCACCATCTCTGGTCTGGCAGTTGGCGATTGCCCCAAATGGGGAAGCAGAACGCGCTCAGATGATTCACCAAAGCCATGGCCAGATGTTGGCGGCAATCAGCGTCGCGGCACCGTTGGCTGGCCAAGTGGTGATGGGCAGTGTTTTTGATAATGGGTTGTTGATGTGTAGGGGAAACTAGCATGTTGAAAAAATAGTTCTCCCGCCGCTCGACCTTCACCGGCACGTTAGAGGGGCAGACGTTTACCTTGGCAACAGTTGAAACGGTACTCGAAAGCGCTCTGAAAGCTGGTATATCACTGCCTTATAATGTTGTGGTGAAGGCTCCGGTCTGGCGGCGGATTTGGGGTTGAAAATAACTCATGCCTTTTTGTCTTTCTTTATACCACACTGCATAACTCCTTTTTTAAACATAGAAAATATTGCTTCTAATTTAGCATCTTGATTAAAAGAAAATAAATATCGATAAATGCTTATCATATTTAACATGTCATTACATTCGTCATTTACTTCATTTGGAGAATTATCGTATTCTATGTTATCAACCAACCCTTGTTTCTTTCTTATAAGATATTATTTTCTTTTTCTCATATTTTCTTTAATTTGATCCTGGGTAGATATTTTTACTCTTATCAAGGATATATTTTGTTGCTTTTTTATAATCCTCATGAAGATAAAATTCAGATACCAGATCAGAAAAAAATTACTCCAAACCATATAGTTATCTGGTATATCTTGATCGAAAAGAAGCTTTAATGCCATATATTTATTATCAATAATTTCATATTCATTAAATTCTTCAATAGAACCGGATAAAAAATCCGAACTTTTAAAAAATTCAACGGATTACATATAAAAACTTATTATCTCACCCATATTGAATTATCCTAAAGTTTTACTCCATAGATTAAAGATGCGTTGTCTTACTTTTTAATGTATGTCTTTCTCCAGGACATTAATATTATATATATCTTTGGATATAATAATATTGCCGTTTTTCATATCTTTTTTAGCTATATTTTGTGTGTGAGTCACTTGTTTCGATATGGTATCGATTGATTGATTTAAATTTATTTTATTCAGAGCATTGCATCAGTATACCCGTGATGATTACCTTGATGCCTTGCCATTGCACTAATCAGTCGGCGTTGGCGTTGGCGTGGCATGGGTATTCACCACGGTAAGAAAGAAGCCAGCCGGAAGCGATTCCGGCTTTTTACTCAGGGAGAAAACAGAATAAAATAGTTAAAATATAGCCTATGTATATATTTGCCATGAATTTTATATTTTTCTGTATTATTTCTTTGTTTATCTTCTTTCGTTTTTAATTTATATAGTTAATATATAGCATCAATCCTGTAGAATATTTATTTTAAGCATAAAAATAACAAAGCCGGAAAGATCACGGGGATCTTTCCGGCTTATTTTTTAAATGCTATATTATTAGGTGGGAAATTATCAGGGAATGACATGCATTTTATTTTCTTGGATAAAACACCTTCTAAAAAAGATGTTAGATTTTCTTGCCTGTATTCGACTTCTGGAGATCTTGAGGCAATAATTGCTATTTTCCATGAATCACCATTATCAGTCACTCCTATTGGAAGTAATCCATCTTTATTAGGATAAAGAGAAAACTGATAATAATCTTTATCATCCTCAATTAAATAATTAAAATCCTCAATAATCAAATCCTTCTGATTGAAGAAATTTAGATTATCATTTTCACTAAATGGATTAAATATATTAATAAAGTTAGCTATTCTTCCTGTTCCATAGCAATTTATGAACTCAATGAAATCATTAGGAAAATGGTAGTTATTATCTATCAATGGCCATTTCTCCTTTTGACCTGCTTCATTCGGAGATACAGGAGGAGGTAATATAGTTTTTAAATTAAATATGCTCATAGTTTGCATTCCTGGGGGATTAAGGACAATTACATGTATAAAGAAACCACCTGAACCTTCAGCTTTTATTGTAACTCCAGCCGGAAGCGATTCCGGCTTTGTTTCAGGGAGAAAACAGAATAAAATAGTTAAAATATAGCCTATGTATATATTTGCCATGAATCTTATATTTTTCTGTATTATTTCTTTGTTTATCTTCTTATTTATTTTATATTCTTTCGTTTTTAATTTATATAGTTAATATATAGCATCAATCCTGTAGAATATTTATTTTAAGCATAAAAATAACAAAGCCGGAAAGATTACGGGGGATCTTTCCGGCTTTTTCATGATGATATGTCTTCTATATCAACTGTTTTTTAATACCATTGGATTAAAAGCAACTATCTTTTTATCCTTGGTCATTCCGCATGGATAAAGACCTTCTTTATATATCTCAAAGATTTTTTCCAAAATTGATTCTTTTTGTTCACCTAATATGTACCTTTGAATAGATAACATGTTTAATTGAGAATATACTTTATCTAAGACTTCAAAATAAAAATCATCATAGTCAGAATTTTCTTTTTTTATTTTTTTTCTATAGGCAATTGAAATTTTGTCATAATGAACAGAAAACTCTTTACTTATATCATTTAAGCATTCGTCAGCTTCATGAAATTCACTTCTTAACCTAAATTTACTTATAGAATTCTCAATGAGATCTAACCATACTAAATACCCGTCGGGTAATAATTGTTCAAAAGATAAAGTCAGTGCTAATTCAGGATCATGAATTTCTAAATAACGACCAGATTGATTGCTAAGAACCCCTGAAAATAATTTTTCAGACAAAAGAAAAGCCATTGGTTCAATAATAAATTCTTTTTTGTATCAATCATATATCACCTCTATTTATTAAATATATTATCCCACAATTCAAAAGCCCTTTGCTTGCCTATATCAGGATTCTTAGCAATATCTTTCGACCTAATTGGCATGCCATTCATCATTGCTTTCTTCGCCTTATTTTGTATGTTAGCAACTTGTTTTGCTATGACATTAGTAGGCTGGTTTAAATCAATTTTATTTAGAGCTTTTTCAACTGCGGAGGAATATCCATTATGGCTACCTCGATGTCTTGCCATTGTGCTAACTGTAGTAGCAACCTTTTTATCTTTGATGGGGTCTGGCAGCCTCAAAAATATTCCATTACTAGCATCATCAGAGGAAGCGTATCAGATTAAGGATGCGATCGCTAAGCTCCAGTCCGCGTTGGCTTACTGTGGGTATTCACCAAGATAGATCATCAGAAAGCCGGAAGATCTCGAAGGATCTTTCCGGCTCATATCACATATAATTAAAATTCTATAAAAGCATCATTTTCAAAATAAAAAATAAATGCCTCCAATAGATCATTGAGAGATGGATTGTCTAACTGGGCCTTAGTATTAGCTACTACTTCTTCAATTGTTCCTCCATCTAAAACTTCAATCCACCCGTTTTCTTTTACCTGTTTAGGTAAATAATCATCAGAATCAGGTGGAAAATCAGCACTACTCAGAGAAAAAACTCCTTCTGTTTCTAACGTCCAACTATTTTGATCTGGAGGCAAGCAAAACCACTCGCTGGAATTATTTTCTGGGGTCGATAATACATCAGCAATAGAAACTAACTTCATAAACTACCTCATTATTTATAGTCCACCACATTTTCCACTACCTAACTTTTTAAATCCTCCTTCCTGATTTGGATGAAGGCTTTTCTGTACAGCGCCAGGCGCTTGATGTTGAGATCTTGGAATAAGTTCTATCTTAGTTGGATTTTGAGCATTATGGTGCCATGAATGATTAGGTGGGCTAGTACGTTCAAATCCACCTTTTGGACCCGGCTGCACATGCGCTACAACTTCAGGTGGTAACGATTTAGCTAAATGTGGATTTTTTTGTATTGCTTCATACAGTTGTTTATTTGCATTATTAAAATGCTTAGGTCTGCTACTTGAATGTAAATCTGTGGGAATATCTGTTTGATACCACACACTATAATTCGGACTGGATAAAGGTCTACCGGAAGCATCAAAGCCAGTTAAGCCTAATGGGTCAATCCATCCGGTGGGATTTTTAACGTATGAATACGGATTCTCACCACCCCAGAGGCCCGTTGGATCTTCGGCACTATCCCGACGCCATCATACAGGTTAGCGGACTTTTCCCCTTGATTTAGCAGCCTTTTTCTCCACCGCTTTTTCCCGCCCTGTTAAAGAACATGCCAACTCGCCCCGACGGGCACTTTGCCGATTGTAGCTCACTTTTTCCCCGACGTCAGCGCCGGGTTTCAGCCCGCTTTTCCTGCCAGAACCGGGTTTTATCGGGAACCCGTGACGGCGGGGCAGCTTGCCTGCGCCGCTGACGCGGGTTGGCGGGTGCGGGCTGGCGAGGCCCGCAGGTGAAGCTTTTTAACAGGGAAGCCCCCCTGGGGGCTGCACGGGGCGGCGATGGCGAGCACGGGGACGAGCAACGGAGCGCAGCGCAGTGCGAGCCGCGCGCAGCCAGTGCAGCAGGGTTGGGGCGGGGGGTAATAAACTGCGGAGGCCGCAGGCCGACTGGCTTACCGGTCTGTGGCCGTTGACCTTGATGGGCTTGCCGGCGGGTTTTAGGACTGATGTTATCACCGGAGCTGCCAGGGATGGCGGCGACTGCGGCGGTGGGTTTTAGCACTGATAGTGACAGCAGCGGGTGAGCGAGCGAACCCGGTGCGCCTCTGGGGCTGAGAGGCTCACCCCGGCGGCCAGCCGCACGCTGTTGTTGAGGTGACCGCGCAGCGCCCTTGGGTGGGCGGCGCCGACATAATGTTTCGTTAAGCGTGGCGGGCCGTTCAGGCCCATTGCGCTTAATGCCACATTATGTTCAATGGCGGCTGACCGGCAACGATTGTGACAGAGAACGCCGAAGTTCAGCGCCGGGCGGGCGGCATTTACCGCCGGGCACGCCGATGGTAGGGAGGCAGTCCGTGCGCAGGGACGCGCACGGTCTGCCTTTCACTGCACCCCACACGCTCACAGGGAACCGGCTAACATTCAAGATTGTCCGGCTGCTGGGTGCGGTCAGTTCGGCTGTTTACTGTCCGGCTTGTCGCTATTCACAGACCCGTCATCGGGCGGCGTGTTCGGTTTGGATTTCCGTTCTGCCGGATGCGTCTGTTCGTGTACTTCCTTTAAGTGACCGATTGCCACCCGCGTATAGATTTGGGTGGTTTCCAGCTTTTCATGCCCCAGTATCGCCTGGAT
>NZ_JAJAFY010000068.1:0-16047 GCF_025384885.1 Photorhabdus kleinii | reverse complement strand
ACAAGGCGGCAGAAACAGGTGTTCATCTGGTGAAGCTGGATCAATGGTTTGCCAGCTCGAAAACCTGCCATTGTTGCGGTCATAAGATGCCGGAAATGCCGCTCCACAAACGGCTCTGGCAATGTCCGGCATGCCACATAGAGCACGATCGGGATCTCAACGCTGCGCTGAATATTAAACAGCAAGGCATATTTGAATTACAGGCGGCGGGACTCGTCGTTTCTGCCCATGGGGGCCTGCGTAAATCCGTCGCACAGACGGCTGCGGCCTAGGAAGTGGGAAGCCTCGCCGTTTACGGCGGGGAGCAGTCACTAGGTGGCAGATTATTGACAAAGTGCTGGTTTTTTATCTGGCACGTTGTTTTAATTAAGTTCCGTTCACCAAACGGAGCTTGCCGCTATGTTAAGAACACCCCCTCTCCAGACTTTCCCGCCAGAAACGCTCTCGCTTGACGAGCTGGTGCTCAAAAATCATCTGGTCCGTAAAATCGATGCCACCATTGATTTCGAATTTATTCGCGAATTAGTCGCGCCTTTGTATTGCCACAATAGCCATCGATCCGGTCAGGTTGATTAAAATGATGTTACTTGGCTACTTATTCGTGATCCCCAGTGAACGCCGTCTGGTACAGGAAATTCAGGTCAATGTGGCTTACCGCTGGTTTCTGCGCCTCGGATTGACCGAGAAGGTCCCTGATGCCTCAACCCTGAGTCAAAATCGCTGCGCAAATGACGCACTAGCGAAGAGAACGGCTACCCACCTTTAATTTCCTAAGCTTTATCTGCTATTGGGGTAAAGCTGCAAGCGGTTTCTGGCGACTGAAACTAACCAGCCGTAAAGATCGCTTTTCAGCCAAACTCAAAGGCATGAAGCAATATCTTAGGAAGAACTTGAACGCGAAAGACACCTTGAGTGTTGTCAAGAATGTGATCAGAGTAATTAAAGGGTGGGTCAACTACTACGGAGTTTCCGACAACCAAAGACGAGTTGGTCAATTTCTGGAACGATCCAAACGGATCAGCCTGCAATGGCTAAACCGTCGAGGGGGGAAACGTCGTGTTACTTGGGACAGACTGCTTCGTGCTCTTAAAGCCATAGGTTTTCCTGCAAATTGGAAAACGGTATCGATGTTCTAGCTCACCGAATATGTGCGGGGACACTGATCTATCGGGAGCCGGATGCGGTAGTTCAGCATGTCCGGTTCTGAGGAGAGGCCTACCTAGGTGACTGGGTAGGTCTACTCACCCAGGAGAGCGTAAAATCTATGGTCACCCCCGTTTTTGCAACCAGACTCTTATTAAAAAAATAAGCGTTTAAAAATATTCTGTCAGGCGAAGTTAGGAATTTCACATTTGAGATATTCTTTTATCTTTGATTGCAGATTTAGCACCTTTAATCAGAGTATGTGGCATATGCATATTTTGCTGATTTATTTGTTGCTCAATATGTTGCACCACATAGGCGGCATCCTGATCGATCCCGAGAAAACGTCCAGAACCCCATGTATATAACCACGGCAAACCAATAAATGTGACATCTGGATCGATGGTAATACCACGGTCATGTTTTGGATAACCATTGGCTTGAAAAATATCTAAATCAATCCATGAATAATCTGGTTTAAAACCAATACACCAGATCACTGAGGTGATATTTTCTTTTACTAAGTCAATGTGTGTGATTTCTTGCTCAGGCCGCCAAACCGGTTGATATACCGATGCAGGTTCGTCGGTTGCAATATTGTTTTTTTCTAAATACTCATCAATCGAGGCATTAATGCGATTATAAGTGGTATCGGCAAGGTCTAGGTTTTCTGATAAATCTGGTCTAAACCAGAATTGACCCTCTTTAAAGTCATCAAAATGTCCGAACAGTTGCATACCTTCTAAGGCAAATTTACGCAGGTCAATATCACGCCCGCCGTCACGCCCTGTGACATAGTGGTTGGTACTGTTACGTACTTTTTCACTATAGCGATGATGTTTGACAGTCGTTTCGTAATAACCCATATCAAACAGCCATTTCACCACATCTTTACCGCGATAGAAGCGAGCACAACGTGGTGCATTGCCTGTCGATAAATAGACTTTTTTGCCTGCCAGATGTAAATCTTCGGCAATCTGTGCACCGGATTGCCCTGACCCGACCACCAACACTGCACCTTCAGGCAGTTGATCTGCATTTAAATATTCTTCCGAATGCATCACTTTCACATGTTTAGGCAAGGTATCGCTTAGTTTTGGATAAATCGGGGTGTGATACCCGCCTGCTGCAACGACAAGCTGTTTGGCTGTGGTTGTACCGTGATTGGTTTCAATGACAAACTTATGCGTTGCCACTTTTTTCACATGTTTTACCTGAATATTTAAAATGGCGGGAGGATTAGTTTTTTCAATAAATTCGTCAAGATATGCCACAATCTCGTACTTTTTCATAAAGCCGTCAGGATCGTTCCCCTGATAAGGATGTTCAGGCAATAGACACTGCCAGTTTGGTGTCACCAAGGTAAAATTATCCCACCGTTTATGGCGCCAGCTATGAGTCAACTCGGATTCTTTTTCCAATACCACATGGTCAATGCCCGCTTTTTGCAAATAGTGACTGATACATAAACCTGCCTGACCACCACCAACAATGACCACATCATAATTTGGCTGTAACATTTGATTTTGGATACTTAACATGGGATATCCCTCTCATTGATTCGTCATTTCAATAACTTCAATTTGATCTTCTGGACTTAGCCCGAAGAATTTGGCTTGGCGTTTGATTATCGCCAGATTGTCCACGGCTGAACTACAGAAAAAGCCATAACGTGCCAGTACCCTTTCCGAGGCGGCATGCAGACCATTTTCAACCTGATGCAAGAACTGCATACTTGGGTAACGCTGACCAATGGACAGATATTCATAAATCACCGTTGAGGGGGAGTAATATTGAATCAGCTCCCCATTAGGCCATTTCACAGTAAAATTCACACTGGGCATAACATCGACTCCTGCTGACTTTTAGGTTTAATCTGTATGGATTGAGCTTGTAATTTTTTTAACGCATCGGCATAACAAAAACCGGTAAACATCTGGCGGTTAAAATCCCAAAATATTCCGTCTTGCTGCTGCTGTTGCACGGCAACTACGCCACTGACATTGGTTTCACCAATCACCGCGCAGGCAATATCCTGATGGTGAAACAACGCGATAATGTCTTCACATTCATTTGTATCGGCCGTCAGTAAAAAACCAAAACTGGGGAAGATTTGTAGCCATTTAAACCAGTCCACATCATCAGGTTTAGGAATGGCATCTAAATTGATATGTGCCCCCGATGCCGTGGCTTCGAGCAGCATCAATAAACTGCCTAAGATACCGGCATTGCTAATATCACGGGCAGCATGAACCAGATTTATCTCCGCCAATTGCGGCAGCAAGGCAATTTGTGACTGTAAAATGCGGTCAGATACTCGTTCAAAGCATTTCCAATAATTGGTATTGGGGTGGAATTGCCCTTTTAGATTTAAAGCAATCAGAATTTTTTGTTGTGGTTTGACATGCAACACCGAGAGCAGTTTTCGTGCTATGCCTTGAATCGCAACGGATAAAGTGGGCTGATAAACTACCCCAATATTGGTATGTCCTCCGACCAGTAGTACGCTATAAGCACGACAAGCATCCTGCATGCCTTGCATTAACAATTGGGCATGTTCGCTACTGGTATGCCAAAAACTGTTCACCACTGACAATGCCCGACCACCCATTGCGGCAATATCACTAATATTCGCCATGACCGCTGACCACCCCGCAAAATAAGGATGATTGGTCACAAAACTGGGTAACATGCCTTCACAGGCGTGCAATACATATTGACCATTTAGTGGCACAGCTGCGGTGTCATCTCCGGGATAGGCATATAAGCTATCCAATGAATCCACATGGCAAGTTGTGTTAATTGAAACATGGTGAGCAATCGCCTGCTTGGAGTGCATAGCGGGTGTATGTTTTAATATTTCGAGTAATTGATTGAGTTCCATCATTGCGTCTCCTTTTGCATATAGGCTTGCATCGGGACATGCGGTAACGGATAGTTTTCAATCTGTGCCTGCATCAGCACATGTGGAATGTTGGCAACGGTTAACTGATACAAACTATCCCAACACAACCGTTGGAAATAGCGTTCATTTTGACTTTGCACGGTGGCTAAAAAAGTACGGCATCCCAGGTTTTTGGCGGTCGATACCGCGGTATTGATTAACGTTTTACCAATGATATGGCGACGTCGATATAAAGGTTCTACGCATAAACGCCCGCCATACCACGTCTGTTCGCTATCAGGAAAAATCCGTACTGCGCCAATCACTCGGTCATGCTCACCAAACATTTTCTCAATGGCAACAATACCTAATGCTTTAACATCGTATTCGTCACGATCTTCTTGCAAGATTTTCTGTTCATCGCGAAAGGTCATTTCACGCAAACGATAATATTGGTGACGCTCCCAATCTTCCGACACAATTTTGATGGCAATGTCATCGCTAACAAATTGTTTCTGCCCTTCATTTTGCTCAAGCAGCCAGGGATGGTGAGAAAGTTCCATATCACATTCTCCTTATTCATACGCTTTCAGCGAAGAGCAAGCGCCACATTTGGCACAGCCGGCTTGAGTATTTTCCGAGTTCAAACCATGTTGCTTGAGTTGCTGTCCAATTTTCGGATAGAGCGACTGCATAAAAGCGTGATCAGGTTTAGGGTGATGCTCTAATGGTGTACCTTGAATCGGTACAAACGGTACCACAAATGGATACACCCCAATTTCGGTCAGTCTGGCGGTCATCTCCACGATTTCCAGTTCGGTATCACCCAAACCTGCCAAAATGTAGGTACTGACCTGTCCTCGACCAAACACCGTAACGGCTGCTTCAAATGCCGCAAAATATTTTTCCAATGATACTTCGGCTTTACCCGGCATAATTTTCTGCCGTACACGCTCGCTTACCGCCTCAAGGTGCATGCCAATCGACACCGCTCCTGCATCTTTTAAACGTTGAAACCAGGCAAAATCATCAGGTGGTTCGCACTGTACCTGTATCGGCAAATCTACTTGTGCCTTAATCGCTTGAACTGAGTCATATAAAATTTTGGCGCCACGATCTCCCGTGTTTGGCGTACCAGTGGTGATTACCATTTGCTTGACGCCATCCAGTTCAACGGCTGCTTTCGCTACCTCAGCCAATTGTTCCGGGCGTTTACGGATCAAGGTTCGACCCTCTTTTAAAGACTGATCAATCGAGCAAAATTGGCAGGCAGTTGCCTTGTCCTTCATACGAATGCAATGCTGTAACACTGTTGTCGCCAACACATCACGGCTATGTAAGGTTGCAATTTGCTCATAGGCAATGCCTTCGGCGGTTTTTAAATCGTAAAAACGTGGTCGTGTTGGTGCAGTTAAGGTCGCCACGGGAATCTGGTTTTTAAAGACAATTACCTTGTCAGAGTGCGGTTCAGGCTTTGCGGTGTAGGGAGAATCTTGTGCTGCAAGGTTCAGCACAGGAATCATCATGGTCTGCCCGTCAAGGCTCAGCGCCTTATGATCGCTTGGCCCTGCGCCGCCTTTACGGGACAAGCCAAAATTGCCTTCCCATTTCAGACCATTACATTGCAAATCAGTTAATAATTGCAAATTGGTTAATAGTTGTATTGCAGACATCTTTAACCCCCTATCGATTGGGTTTACATCAATATGGTTTCGACATGTTCTTCATTAAATTTTGAGAGCTTTTCGAGATGACTTTGAGCTGATGTTTCAACTTTCAGTTCGTGTAATACCTGTGTTGGACGACGGTCAATGAATAAGCTGAGTAATTCAGGTCGGCTGTAATGTCCAATTGAATCCATCATGCGTTTACGTTTATCAATCAGGCTAAAGTCCAGATCAGCAATGCAATAACCTTCACCTTGTGTGATCGGTTCAGCCAGGAGTTTGCCTTCGGGAGAAACGATGGCGGCAAAACATCCCCCTGAAATTGGACCGATATCACAGCCAGTATCTTGCATAATTTGCTGTTGCTGTTCGGGATGCAGCCATGCGGTAGCATTGATCACAAAGCAGCCAGATTCTAAAGCATGGTGTTGAATGGTTGCGCGGATTTGATCGGCAAAGACTTGTCCTACCAACGAACCAGGAAACATGGCAGCATGAATTTGTTCGCCATCTGCCATTAAGGCAAAACGTGCCAACGGGTTGTAATGTTCCCAACATGCCAGCGAACCAATACGCCCTACCGCAGAATTAATGGCACGTAAACCACTGCCATCACCTTGTCCCCACACCATTCGTTCATGGTAAGTTGGGGTAATTTTGCGGCGATGCTGAATGATTGAACCGTCGGCATTAAATAGCAGTTGCGCGTTATAAATCGTACTGCCTGCACGTTCATTAATGCCAATCGACACCACCATGTTGGCTTCAAGACAGGCTTGACCAATTGCTAAGGTTGCTTCGGAAGGGACAACCACCGATTCATTCAACAGTTTTAAATGTTCTTTACCCATAGCAAATGGCGGTTGTACAAAGGAGAAATAAGGGTAATAAGGCACGACGGTTTCAGGAAAGACTGCAAATTGCACTCCCTGTTTTCCAAGCTCTAAAATAATGTCACAGATTTTTTTTACTGTTGCGGCTTGACTGTAAAGCACAGGACTACATTGTACTGCGGCAGCTTTAATTATTCGGTTCATAACCTTATCCCCTCATAGTTTATGTTTACTCAGACAGTCCAAGTATCAATGATTAAGGCATTGTCACGACGCATCAGCAGTCTTAAATCCATCACATCCAATGGATTAATTGGACGAATTCCCGGAATAAGCGCTTTTTCGGTTTGCCCATACAACGCTTGCAACGCAAAACGGCAGGCATAGACTTCGCCACCTTCTTCCATAAAGGCTTTCAACTGATTGTTGACGGCTAAATGACCCGGAAAAGCTTCCGCCCCTAAAGTTGGAAAACCACGTTGTAGACCCAACTGCACGCCTGGGCCGTAAAGCAAAATTTTGGTTTCAAAGCCTTTGCGCAACAAACGTTTTGCCTGTAACACATTGACCAAGCCAATTGATCCTTCAAATGCAACAGTATGGAAAGTCACCAGTGCCTTTTCACCTGGCTGGGCTTTGACGTCCTCAAACACTTTTTCTTCATAATCAACAAGAAAATCGCCATCTTTATATTGCTCGATATCAATCTTTGGCATAACCAACTCCTAGTTCAATGTTATTTGGGAATGAACCAACATGTAGTCTGTCTGTACTATTGCGAGAAATTATTGCGAGAGTTGTGCCAAGTTATATTTTGGAGCGGAAGTTAATTATTATCACATTGAAAAATATCATTTAAATTTTATAAAAATATTTTTCATGGAGATAAATAGCGCTACTAGGGAATTAGGATTTTTCGTAGTATTATGAAATTCCATAACTTAAATTATGAAAATTCATAGTATGAATACAACTGACTTTATCTCGGACTGGGTAGTTTCTGAAGACTCGATTCGTCCGTTGGTATTTGAACACACGTCACAGGCATTAATTGTGTTGGACCCACATCAAAACCAGTTTATTGATGTGAATATCAGTGCCACTAAACTATTACGCTATGAACGTCATGAAATTATGCAAAAAACGGTAACTTCCATTTTTGGTCATTTCAGACAACTACCATACCTTATGGCATTTACCGAAGGCGCTTTGGTAAAAGGTTGGGCTTGGAATAATGAGCTGTATACCTTTGATAAAAATGGTGAAAAAATCCAGTTGGATATTACTTCCATTTCATTGCCCTATAAAAATAAAACTTTGCTGATATGGTCGCTGGTGGATCTTAAAGATTTAGAGCTGCGCCAACTCAATATAAATGCTGATAAAGTCATTGGTACAGGTTTAAAAGAATCGCAAGCCTTGCAAGAGCTGTTTATTGACTCCGACACAGGCAAGCATTTATTACTGAGTTCAGTCGGTGACGGTATTTACAGTATTAACAAACAAGGCTTGTGTACCTTTATTAACCCTGTCGGGGCTAAAATGTTGGGGCTGCAACCTGAAGATGTATTGAGTGACAATATCCATAAGATTCATCACCATACCCATGAAAATGGCGAGCCCTATCTTGTAGAAGAGTGCCCGATTTATGCAGCAGTACATGACGGTATTGTGCATGAAGGGGTTCAGGAAATTTTTTGGCGTCGTGACGGCAGTTGCTTTCCAGTGGAATTTACCAGTACCCCAGTGATTCGTGATAGTGAAATCATTGGCGCGGTAGTGGTGTTCCGTGATATTACCGATCGGCTGAATACCGAAAGGCAACTGACCCATGCCCTTGAAGAACTACAAGATTTAAAAAGCCGACTGGAACAGCAAAATGAATATCTGCAAGAGGAAATTTTACAGGAAAATCAATATCATGAAATTATTGGCAGTAGTGCATCCATTTTACAGATTATTGAAAAAATTAAGGTAGTCGCGCCAACCGATGCCAATGTGATGATTTATGGTGAATCAGGTACAGGCAAGGAGCTGATTGCTCGTGCTATTCACCAATCCAGTCACCGTAAACAGCAACCACTTATTCGGGTCAATTGTGCTGCCATTCCTTCGGAACTGTTTGAAAGTGAATTTTTCGGACATGTCAAAGGTGCATTTACTGGGGCGGTGCGTGACCGTGCCGGACGTTTTGAATTGGCAGATCAGGGCACACTGTTTTTAGATGAAATTGGCGAGATTCCTGTCGAGCTACAAAGTAAATTGCTGCGTGTATTGCAGGAAGGAACCTTTGAGCGGGTCGGCGAAGAAAAAACGCGACATGTGAATGTGCGGATTATTGCTGCCACCAACCGCAATTTAAAAGAAGAAGTTAAACACAAGCGCTTTCGTGAAGACCTGTATTTCCGTTTAAATGTATTCCCGGTTTATTCACCAGCTTTACGTAACCGTAAAGAAGATATTCCACTTTTGGTTACGCATTTTACTAAGTTAATTTGTGACAAGCGTAAAATTAATTATCTACCATTTTCACAAAGGCATATTTTAGAACTACAGCAATATGACTGGCCTGGCAATATTCGTGAATTGCAAAATGTCATTGAACGCGCACTAATTATAGCGAAACAAGGCACTGTTTCCTTTAAATATTTGCTAGAACAAGATCAACAGCAAAATGAAACTATGCATCAGAATATTCACAATAAACTTCAACAAATTGAAGTCGTGCTGACCATGCAGCAACTGAAAGAGTTGGAAATTAAAAATTTTTCTCTTGCCGTTAAACAATGCAAAGGGAAAATTTTTGGTGATGACGGTGCAGCAAAATTGTTGGGCATGAACCCAACGACATTGATCTCACGCTTAAAGAAATTGAGAATTGATTATTAAAAATCTTATCTTAAGTTTGGAAAATTCACCTCAGCAGCAAAAACCCGCAAAAAACTGCGGGTTCTGCTTTGTTCTGTCTATATAGGGTTTTAGCTGATAGGAAAAAGTATTCCTACAAAATAGTTACTGGAGAAGTTTCTTTCTGAGAACCCCCAATTTTTATTTTGTTTTAAAGGTACTGAACAGCTTGGGAGAATCCACCAGCACACCATCGGCACCAAGCTCTTTAGCTTGTTTGAAATCTTCCTCAGTTTTAATGCCAAAAAGAATGATGTTAGCGCCACCCTGAGCACGGAAACACTCCATTGCTTCCTTATCCCATGACAATACTGATTTGGAACGTGCTTCACCGAGAGTATATTTCTCAACAACTTCTACGTTACGGCGCATTTCCAAACCATACCAGCGAGCGGTATCGGTACTTGCAGGGATGTCACATTGGTGAGCCATTGTGATATTTGCCAGCATGGTGCGGGTTTTATCACGGCTTTCAAAACGCTGAATTGTTGCTGGCAATGCGTTAAGGTAAGTTTCGTTAGTGGAATAGAAACGGGTACGGGCAAGCGCTTTTTGTTTGGTCAGTACTTTTTCTAGTGTTTTGGCTTGCTGTGTTGGATCTGCATCCGGTGATTTCAGATCAATATAGAAGAAAGTATCTGGATATTTTTTTAAGACTTGTTCCAGTGTTGGAATACCTAACCCTTTATTACGGAATGGATGATCATCATCAGAGCCAAATTTGTAACCGGCATCAAATTTAGCCAACTGACTTGCTTTATAACCAGAAACGAGTCCACTTTTATTGGTCAAGCTATTTAGGTCAGATGGACGATAGAGTACTGGAATACTATCCTTTGAAAGCTGAACAGTGATCCAGATAGCATCTGCTTTATTTTCTAAGGATTTGGAAATTGCGTACTCGGTATTTTCAGGTGCATCACCTGTACCAGCACGATGAGCGATAATTTGTGGTGTTGTTGCGAAAGCGCTGGCAGAGCAGCAAAGTAGGATTGTAGCGGTAATTCCGTGTCGCATCATTTTCTCCATAATATCCAATTATAGTTAAATTAAAATAATTAACTTTATTAATGATTTAGTAATGAAATCAATTTTGAATGTAACATGGTTTTTTGAATTTTAAGTGAGAATTTGAATTTTTTTACATTTGTTATGTGCTCGTTGCAAATACTGTTTTACTGAACTGGAAGAAACCTGAAGCTGATCAGCTATTTCGCTATAACGCAGTCCTTGTAGCTGTGTCAACAAAAAAGCTCTTTTTACTTGGACTGGCAATTTATCAAGAGTGATATCGAGTTTTTCAAGCTGTTCAAATGTGGCGATTCTGCTTTCAGTAGAAGGCATGGTCATTTCTGGTGTCGAGTTTATATATTCCAAATAATTCTTTTCGGTTTTTCTTCGACGGTAATAGTTGGCAACCAGACAGCGGGCTACGGTTGCCAGAAAAGACCGTGGTTGACGGATATCTGACAGGTTTGAACCGGATAGAACATTCAGGAAAGTGTCCTGAGTGAGATCTTCAGCATGGCAGGGACAGGAGACTTTATGGCGTAACCAGTTGTATAACCAGTCATGATGTTCAAAGTAAAATTGTTGCGCAAAACTATCAATTTCAGATACGGCTTTCTGGATTGCCATGATGATTTCCAATAACTCGGGAAAATGATAATGATTATTATTTTAATGTAAGCATTGGCTGTCAAGTGATTGTCATCACGTGAGGTTCTTAGATTACTGACTTTTAGCGTTTCGATTATCACTGCTGAGTTTTCATCAATGATAAAACAAGTGTTAAGAAAAGCCATTTTTTGGCTGTCAATGTGGTTTTAAAATCGGGAAAAAAGCGTAAGTGTGTTATGAAAAAACAGATAAAACTTTAATCATTAAAGGTGAAAATCAATGATTAAAGATTTTTTAAAGCGGGTAAAAAATTCGATGCTATACCCGTTATCTTTCAAGTTGCCTCTTTGTTGGCTGCACTCGCTCACCCCGGTCACATAGTTTGCTATGCTCCCGGGGATTCACTCCCTTGCCGTCTCGATGCATCTTGAAATCCATAGGGTATAGATTTGATTGCCTACACATTCCAACCCAAAAAAACGGATTTGAATCTGTGCGCCTCTGAACTGACTATCCTTAAATAGAGCTAATTTTTTTCAATATCATAAAAAATGCAGAGTTAAACTTATCTGGTGATTAATGCAAGGTCTATAAACCGGCCAAGATAAATTGATTGAATAAAATTGTAGTGATTTAGTTCATTAAGACAGATTTTCAGCGCGATTATTGGCATTTTTTTTGTGATGTATATCACATTTAATTAAATTGATTGGGTATTAATTCGTCTAATAATCAAGACATAGCTGATTTTTTGTTATATCTTTTTGTCTGAATATTAAACGGACAGCATTATTAATTGTATAAGTTTATTGATGACTGAGAAGGGGATACCCCCTGAATCTGTTTAATCAGGATTATCAATGTTGTTGCTATGTTCGGCATTCCTATATAAGACAAAAGAAAGATGGACAATCAAGCACGTTGTCGGTTCACTGAAGGCCGTATTCTGTTACCCGCAGGCTATCAGGAACAGACGGTAAATATCCTCATCGCGCCCGATGCCCCGGCGCTGAATATCGCGCGTGATCAGTTAATCGAAGGCGAAGATCTCGCCAGTTACCTCAGCCGCCAGAAAGATCTGCTGAAAAACGGTCTGCGCAACTGGCAATTATTGGCAGAAAAACCCACAACGCTGGGCGATAACCTGCGGCAAGGCACGGCGCTGCTCTCCCGTTATCGGCCCAAAAAGGGGCAGCAAGTTTATCAATTGATAATGACGGCCTCAGCCGTCTGAGCCACATCCGCAATAATGTCGGTAACGAACAGCGTTTTCATTACAACGAACAGCACCAGATGGTCAATATCACGGGCAGTGGCGGGCTGAACCTGTATTGTGACTATGTGATGATGGATATCGATGGCAAAACGGTTTCCCGCCTCACCGCCGTCTGGCGCGAATTGTATGACGGTCATCGTATTCAGCTTTGCCGCTACCATTATAATGAGCACGTCCAACTGACGGGGGTTAGCCATCGCAACGACTCTCTCCAGCGACAATTCGGCTGGACAGAACACGGCGTGATGGCATGGCATCAGGATGCGAGCGGCCTGCGCTGTGATTATAAGTGGGAGCAGACTGAAGAAGAGCTGTGGCGTGTGGTTGCTCAGCAAACTGGTGAAGGGGCGGGTTATCGGCTGGAATACGACGATGAGAACCTCACTTGCACGGCGCACTGGCACGACGGCACCCACACGGTTTGGCATCTCAACGACGCGCACCACATTATCCACTGCCTCGACCGCAACGGCACAGAGCACCATATCCTGTGGGATGAATTTGGCCTGCCGAACGGCTACAAAGATGCGGACGGCCACACCCGTCTGAGTGAATGGGACCAACATGGCCGCCAACTGAGTTTCACCGATGCCAACGGCTGGCAGTACCAGAATGATACCGACCGGCTCACTGTTATCTTCTGGCCGGATGGCACCGAGACGGCGCTGGCTTACGATGACTTTGGGCGTCTGGTCAGTGAAACCTCGCCATTGAAGCAGACTACCCGTTATCACTACGGCTTTAATAATACGGTGCGTCCCGACAAAGTCACTGATGCTAAAGGCGGGGAAAGCCATTTTACGTGGAATGGTCAGGGGCAGTTGATGAGCCACACCGACTGTTCCGGGCAAAGCAGCACATGGCGCTACGACGATGAGAACCGACTGAGCCGCTTTACCAACGCGCTGATGGAAACGACCAGTTATGACTATAACGATAGCGGCCAGTTAATCCTCATCACCTATCCTGACGATTCCACAGAACACTTGGCATGGGACAGCGCGGGTCAGCTAATCCATCACCAGCGCAATGAGAATGCGCCCCGCGCCTGGGAATACAATGCATTAGGTCAGGTGGTCTGTGCGACGGACCGTTTACAACGTCAAATTCGCTATCAGTACAGTCCCGAAGGGCATCTGATACAGCTCGACAACGCCAACGATGACCGTTACCGGCTGAACCGTGATGCCGAAGGGCGCTTAATCGAAGAAATCCGTCCTGACGACACCTTAATCCGGTACGAATACAACGCGGCGGGCTTATTGAGTACCGAACGGCGCATGGGTGACCGCGTATTCCAGTACCCGGAACGGCAAGTACACCAGCATTATGATGCGGCCGGTCAGCTGATCCAGCGGGAAACCTACACGGACACTTACCAGTACCGGTGGGACAACATGGGCAGGCTGCTGGAGGCTAGCTGTGAACCGAACGACAACGGTAAACAACTGGGAATAGAGTCCAACACCGTGCGTTTTGGCTATGACGCACTGACTGGGGCGGGTCATTTGGGAACAGAACGGCGATGACCGTCTCCAGTTCAGCTATGATGAACTGGATAACCTGACCGCCCTCACGCTGCCGCAAGGCGGCACCTTAAGCTGGCTCTACTACGGCTCTGGCCACCTGAGTGCGATCCGGCATGAACAGACACTCATCACTGAATTTGAGCGGGACCGGCTGCATCGTGAAACCCGCCGCACGCAGGGCAAACTGTTCCAGCTGCGCGATTATGATCCGCTGGGGCGCTGTACCCGCCAATATAGCCTGCCGCTGAAACAGGCCGATGCCGATCCACTGCCCTATCTCAGCGAGGGCAAGCCGTGGCGGGCGTGGGTCTACGGCCCCCAGGACGAATTGCAGATGATGGAAGATCATTACCGGGGCATGGTTGACTATCAGGAGGATGTAAATGAATATCTCTGAATATAGAAGATCATTACTTTATAGAAAATCTCAAGGAAATGTATGCAGAGAAGAGTATTTGAATAAAATTAAATCCATTACTAATGAACTTGTGAATGTTAGTGATTTTTTAAGTTTGGAAGAAACAGACTTAATTATAAACTCATTGAAAAATAAGAAAATAATCTCAAGTCATGAAGTGGAAATTTATTCTTGTCAAGATCTTGTTTCTTTTATAAAAGAAAAAGTTACAGGAGTTTCTTATTATTTGCTAATGGACGAAGAATGGAAATTCTGTGGCGCATATAAGATAAACAGGAATCTTGATTATAATCAAGATTATCATTTTAATGATTTATATTCTGATGAAATAAGGATTATAGCTTGTGATTTATCATTTCAAATCCAAATTGATTATGATTGTTCTAATATAGAATGTAGTCATATAATATATAAATAGTTATCTGTCAAAATACATATAATAAAACCGGGAGAATATTAATTCTTCCGGTTTTATTCATGATCTACCGAGGCGCATAGCCACGGTACGCCAGAGCAGATTGGAGCTTAGAGATCACATCTTTGATCTGGTATGCTTCCTCGTCATTTACGACACAGGCGAGTATTTCCGTCCAGTTGGGCAAAAACCAGTGCTTCAATGTGAGTCAACTGAATGAGATTATATTAAAACATTTAACAGAGTTAACCGCATAGCGAAAAAATAACAATAGCGTTTAGCAGTATTAAAAATGATTAAAGAAATGGACTTTGATTTTAATATCAGTAATATATCTATTATCCTCTTTGGTTTTAAGCCTAAAAATCAAATAAAGGAAAAAGGAAAAACGAGGAAATCCGAGTATCAATTTAATGAAAATAGGAAAATTTAAATACAAGGCAGGAAATGGAAAAACGATTATATTTACAAAAATAGTTCAATGAAAACCATTCATTAAATGAATTTTTAATTAAAAAATAAGAAAACTCTCACAATGATAATCGCTTTATTCGAGATCCCCATTTTAACAGTATTCATTTTATCTTTTTACCTGCATTTCCCTTTAATAGCCTATTCACATCCATATTTAATTCATTTATCGGCAATGCTATCCTCCTCTTATTTTTACCTAACCTGCCATGACCATTTAGAAGCACAAAAACAGAGGTATTAAAGATTTTATATAAAAGACGGATTTAACTATAAGTGCAGTTTTTTAAAAAGACGTTAATCAAATTTAATCGAAATCCATTAACCATTAACAGAAAATTGAAAAGAAATCTGCGAAAAAATAATATTATCCGAAAAAAATAAAGGGGCATCTTTATACCGTCAAGCTATTTACTGGTTGATTTATGAAGATAAAAGAAAGGGGGTAACTTATGAAAACTGTTCAAAATTGCCAGTAAAACAGCATTAACAAAGATAAAAAGCAAGTATAATTAACGTTGATTAAACGTGAAACACAATATACCCGTTATCTTTCAAGTTGCCTCTTTGTTGGCTGCACTCGCTCACCCCAGTCACATAGTTACCTATGCTCCCGGGGATTCACTCCCTTGCCGTCGCGATGCATCTTGAAATCCATAGGGTATATACCATGATGATTAAAATTAATATAAAACAGGTGTTAAGAGTAGTAAAAACAACGATTAAGACCTTATTATACCAATTAAAAGTAGAGGTTAAAAAATGGCTTTTAATAACAATTTAAAAGCTGCTCATCATAAAAATATTAGTGAAAAAGGATGAATGATAATATAGAATAGGTTAATCAGATAATATATTTAAAAATTAACTGGTTTAAATAATGT
>NZ_JAJAFY010000067.1:0-20342 GCF_025384885.1 Photorhabdus kleinii | reverse complement strand
ACGTTTTGTAAAGCAGCATTGGGAGTGAAAGCGTCATTTAAAGCAGTTGTGAATGCCTGAAAATCCTGGACTGTCATTGTTATGCGAGAGTCTCTATCTAAAATGCAGCCATTGTTGTGCCCATTAAAGCCGCGGCGCGAGAAATAATTTCCTTTTCATCTGTGCCCATCTTTAAATTAAATCGAGCGATAGCAGTCATTATCATTCCTCTTTAAATACGGCAAATTAACGTATACGGTATTTTTCTGTATAAAAATTGAGTAAGCAAGTTTTAATATTGAGTTTGTATCCCCACACTACATTGTCATTGTTAGATCATCTCGGTTTAATAAGTAAAGTCCACCATAAGCCTTCGTCCAGTATGAACTGTTGTTGTTCCATAATCCTGGACATCTATCCCCGGAGAATCCTTTTCTCTGACACCTTAAACAGATAAAAATCAGGTCACTTTTTTACATAAACAGGGCAGGAGAAATACTAAGATACTCTTAATCAACTCAACCTATTTTGGAAAGAATAATGCATATTCAGCATATTGGCGGTCATACACTGCTTAGCCAAACGCAAGCTTCTCAGCACACTGCATCTTCTCCCCTACTCGAACAGGGTAACCGCTTGTTCGAACAGTCTGTTCGGCGAGGTCCTTTGCATTTCCAGAGTTCGGATCTCAAGCATTTGATCACCGAACTGCGCCAATTGCAGAGTGTTCCCAACAGTGCGCAAGCCCAACGGGTGCAGGATGCTATCCAGCACTGGGAGAACCACCACCCTAAAGAGGTGGCGGCCCGTAGCTCCCGCCTTGCCGAGCTTAAACAGGCTCTGGCAGAACAAGGCGCTGTGGTGCGCACTCTCCAGCCAAAGGTGATGGCGGCCGGTCCCCAAGCGATGTTGCAGCAGGCTATGCCAGCTTTACAGAAGATGGGTACTTACGCATGCACTGATGCCGGCACTTTCGTTAGCAAGCAGAATTCTCATTATCAGCAAATCATGGAGAGATTGAGGTTATTCAATGACAGCCCGGACCGCCTGAGGGGTAACAGCCAGGCCAATATGATGTCCAACATGGCGGCTATCGCCGCTAGACAAGGCAACGTCAGTTTCAACCAACTGCAATCTATCGCCGCCCGGGTCGCTCAAGCTCAGGCTGGTTGCTGCACCACTTTGGCCTACTCTGCGGCAGCCGAACTGATGAAGCACAATCAAAATGACCAGCAGCGCATTGAGGTAGTCGCTCATCGTGGCGCCAAGGGGCATAGCCAGACCCACTGCTTCGTGGTGGTCGGTCGTGATCCCAATAGTGAGCTCAGCAAACCCGAAACTTGGGGCTCCCAGGCATATGTCATCGATCCTTGGGCTGCGACCATAGGTGGTAAACTGCAAGGCACGTCGAGTAATCCTCCGATCGCTAACCTGTGGCCGCCGACTGAATCTGTGTTTGACAACCATAAAAGGTAACAAGGGTAACCATGTTCAATTCCTTATTATCGGAACTGTGCCGACGCCTTGGGCAGACCGAAGAATCTCTGCATTCGGAGGGGCTCGATCTACCTCTCGGCCCTTTTAGTTTGCATATCCGCCAACGCGATGAGTTGGTAACTTTGTTTATTCCACTAGGTGATGTCGAACCTTGTTCGTTGGCTACACTGGCCGATTGGCCATCATTGCAACTGAGCCGTAGTGGTGAGGGAGAGACTCTGCTTTGGAGCCGTGAATGGTTGGAGAGGCTGGATGCTGAGTTATTGACCAACTTGGTCGAGCGGATGTTACAGCAAGCCAGGGACCTTACGGCTACGGCACCTATTACTGAAAGCCAAGAATGGCCGCCGTTAAGTATTCAAGGGAGTTCGTGGCACAAAGTTTAGGCGAAAAACCTTAAGAAGCTTTAAAGATTAATCAGGTGTATTATTGAAAGCTACGAGCGATATTATTTTGTGCATTCGTTATACCATTCGTTGATTAATAACTTTATTACTGGGTACAGGCTTTCCTACAGAGGGAGCCTAACGGAAATAATTTGTGAGAAATTCACCGAGGTAAACTTTTAAATTAATTTTATATAATTGCCTAATTACGAGGCTAAACCATCGGCGTCGATACCTGTGCGTAAAAATGAACAAGGGCGGTTTCCCGCCCTTCTTAGTAGACTCCTAAATGGGTTTTAGCAAGTCAAAGAATGCTGATCTGCGTTGACATGGTATTTCGAGGCCAATTAGCAGAAGTGTTCTGGTAACTGAAGGTACCATTCTGGTAGCCATCGAGGCTGTATTCTTTCAGGAAGCCAACCACAATTTGGCCCGCAGCACATGGCCAATTGTAGTGCCCGTTTGTAATGCAAACTGGTGTAGAAGAGTACAGTGAGTATGGCAGTATACTGCCGTTCATCCAGGCAAAAGAATTATATCCGTAGCCAATTTCCAGAACGGCGGCGCGGAGCTGGTATCCTCCGTGATTGCAGTTTGTCACTGGCAAGTTGGAAGTGTATTCCCATCCGCAATTCGTTGAGCCAACGGCATAGACCCACATATTGGTTAGTGGAGGTGCGGGGGCGTAAGCTACCTCAGATTTAATGTCGAGCTTTTTCTCTTCTTCGGCCAGGATGGGGCTTTCTGGGTTAGGCAGTAGCTGGGATTGCGCTGCCAGGGCATTTTGAGCAGTATGGACCTCCTTCGGTTGCTCTGTTTGGGCATAGGCATTAACGCCAAATAAGGCAGCAAGAGATAACAACATGGCAAGTTTATTTTTCTTCACGACTGAATCCTCTTAGAAATGGAAAAGCACAATTCTAGGGAAGTGAGAAAAAATCACATTATTAAATTTTATTTATGTAATGATCGAAACTTTTGCGTGGGTGATTGCTTCCGTGTTTATCTTACTGCGGAAAAAAGGGGATAAATGATAAGGAATTTTTTTTCAAGTACGCTTCGCTTGGTGAGAAATAACTTCTTTTTCGTTATCTATTGAGCACATTTTGTATGGGGTTGTCTGGAGACAAAAGATACTTGTGCTGTGCTCAATAGTGTCACTACTGTTGCGCTAAGATTACCTACTACTAACCTGTATTTCGCATTCCTGCTGCGATACCGGCGATGGTTACCATCAACGCTTGTTCAACCTGAGGATCGGGATGTTGTTGCTGACGGGAACGCAGTAATAGTTCTGCCTGTAAGACGTTTAGTGGATCAGTGTAAACATTACGTAGGGCGATTGATTCTGCAATCCATGGTAAATCTGCCATTAGGTGTTCATCTTTAGAAATGGCTAATACCGTCTTAATATCCGAGGAGAGTTGCTTGCGCAGTTTCTGACCTAACGGCCATAAGTTCTTATCTACCAGACGATGATCATAATATTCTGCCAACCATAAATCAGCTTTGGCGAAGACCATTTCCAACATACCAATCCGAGTGGTAAAAAAAGGCCAATCACGGCACATTTCTGCTAATACATCCTGTTTTCCATCATTGATAACTTGTTGTAGCGCGGCACCTGCACCTAACCAGGCTGGCAACATTAGGCGATTTTGTGTCCAGGCGAAAATCCACGGGATAGCGCGTAAACTTTCCACACCACCCGCCGGATGACGTTTGGCTGGACGAGAACCTAGAGGCAGTTTAGCTAATTCCTGTTCTGGTGTTGCCGCGCGGAAATAAGGTACAAAATCGGGCTGTTCACGTACATAATCGCGATACATCTTGCAGGAAACATCAGACAGGGTATCCATCACCTGATGCCATTCCAGTTTAGGCTCCGGCGGTGGTAGGAGGTTTGCTTCCAGAATCGCACTGGCATATAAGGCTAAGCTACTGATAGTGACTTGTGGCAGACCGAATTTAAAGCGGATCATTTCGCCTTGTTCGGTCACACGTAGGCCACCTTTCAGGCTTCCCGGTGGTTGGGAAAGCAGAGCAGCATGTGCTGGCGCACCGCCACGGCCGATAGTACCGCCACGACCGTGGAATAAGGTCAGCGTAATGCCCTCTTTTTCACAAACATTGATCAAGGCATCCTGTGCTCGGTATTGCGCCCATGCCGCAGCCATCACTCCGGCATCTTTTGCTGAGTCAGAATAACCAATCATCACCATCTGTTTGTCATGAATCAGTTCGCGATACCATTGAATATTCATTAATTGCTGAATGACATTTTCGGCATTATTCAGGTCATCAAGGGTTTCGAACAATGGGGCAACGGGTAAAGTGAACGGACAACCGGCTTCTTTCAGTAGCAAGTGAACCGCTAATACATCAGAAGGTACTTTAGCCATTGAGATAACGTAAGCGGCGATAGCGTCTTGAGGTGACTCGGCAATGACTTTACAGGTTGCGAAAACCTCTTGCGTTTCAGCGCTTGGTTGCCAGTTATGTGGGATCAATGGACGTTTGGAGTGCAGTTCATACAGTAGGAAAGCCTGTTTTTCTTCTTCTGACCAACTGGCGTAGTCACCTAATTCCAGGTATTGCGTCAGTTCAGAAACGGCGGTTGTATGGCGAGTGCTTTCTTGGCGTACATCAATACGTACCAGTGATAAGCCGAAGCAACGGATACGGCGTAAGATATCTAATAATTGACCGTTGGCAATGATTTCCATCCCGCAGGTTTTTAGTGACTGATAACAGGCGTAAAGTGGTTGCCAAAGCTGTTCGTTATCCACCAGCAAATCAGTTGGTGGCAGAACTTGTTCTCCTTTCAGTTGTTTCTCCAAATAGGTCAATGTATTGCTGAGTTGTGTCCGCAATTTTTTAGCAATTTCTCGGTAAGGTTCTAGAATTTCATCACCACCTGCTAGTTTACGAACTTCTGGTGTACATTCAGACATGGATAGTTCAGAAACCAGAACCTGAATATCTTTTAGGAATAGATCGGCTGCTTTCCAGCGGCTAAGCAGTAATACATGACGAGTGACTTCAGAGGTGACATTTGGGTTGCCGTCTCGGTCGCCGCCCATCCAGGAAGTAAAGCGGACAGGTACCGCTTCAACTGGCAGGCTGTAATCAATTGACTCTTCCAGTTGTTCATTGAATTCACGTAGGAATGCTGGCACAGCCTCCCACAAGCTATTTTCCACCATAGCAAACCCCCACTTCGCTTCATCAATTGGGGTAGGACGGATTTTGCGGATTTCATCGGTATGCCATGATTGGGCAATTAACTGGCGCAGGCGGCGCATAATGTTATTACGCTCATAATCCGCCAGATCATCGTGATCAAGTTGCGATAGACAGGTGTTAACGGCTACCAGTTTATGGATCAATGTACGACGAGCGATTTCAGTTGGGTGAGCGGTGAGAACCAGTTCAATAGACAGTTCATTTACCGCTTTTTTCAGATCGTCGTTACTGAAATTTTTTTCTTTTAAGTGGGTGAATAATTTCGCTAACGCAACGGGGTTGCTGGCAGCTTCACCATGCGGGGAGATACTGTGATATTGTTCTGCGACGTTTGTCAGGTTGAGAAATTGATTGAAAGCACGGGCAACTGGCAGCAGTTCATTATTAGATAGGTTTTGCAATGTAGATAATAGCTGCTGGCGGTGTGCTTCATTACCTGCGCGGGACGATTTGGATAATTTGCGGATAGTCTCAACTTTATCGAGAATATCTTCCCCTAAAGCTTCTTTGATTGTGTCTCCGAGCAGCTTACCTAGCATGCTGACATTACTGCGCATTGCGGAATATTGTTGATTCATGTGACTCTTGGCCTTTATTGCTGGCGGAATGTTGATTCTGTTCCGGTAGAAAAATTTCATTTAGGTGGCGAAAAGTTATTTTTTTGTAGCGCCACAACGTCGTATTTACCCTAAACCCTCATATTCATATCAGAAAACCATCAGTTTGGGCGAAATTTCTAAAATTTAATGGCAGGTCATGTTCTATAAGTATTACTTATGCGCCAGAAGATTTGAGAAGGGGGATTTTGTTGCTTGAGTCCCCCTGACTTTTGGGGGACGAGTAAAACGATTAACTATTGCTTAGACAAAAATGATCTATTAACTGGGAAATTATCTTTCTGGTGGGTTCAATAAACGACATATCAATGAATTCATCTGGTTGATGTGCCTGTTCAATAGATCCTGGGCCAAGGACTAATGTCGGACATAATTCCTGAATGAATGGTGCTTCGGTACAGTAGTTGACCGTTTCAGCCTTGCGGCCTAGCAGTTTCTCTATCACATCAATCATCTTGTGATCGGTTGGGCATGCATAACCGGGAATAGGGGGATGTAATTCGTTGATAGTCAGACGGCCAGGCCAACGTTGTTTCACGGGTTCCAGTGCTTCATTTAACAGTCCGTTCAGATCCTGCAACGTTAGGCCCGGTAATGGGCGAATATCCATATGTAATTCACAATGGGCACAAATACGGTTTACTGCGTCACCTCCGTGAATATAGCCGAAATTCATAGTTGGATATGGAATGGCAAATGCCGGGTTGTTATAACGCTCTTTTAGCGTATTGCGTAGTTCAATCAAGTGACCAATAGATTCGTGCATCAAATCAATGGCGTTTATACCACGATCTGGATCACTGGAATGCCCGGATTGGCCAACAATACGGATAGCGTTCGATAAATGTCCTTTATGCGCACAGATAGGATGCAATGAAGTAGGTTCGCCGATAATCGCGAAATCCGGTCGAATAGCGGTACTTGCGGCAAAATAACGGGCTCCTGCCATTGTCGTCTCTTCATCTGCGGTTGCCAGAATGTACAGCGGATGGGTTATTTTACTGACATCAATGTCCCGTAATGCATCAATAATAAAGGCGAAAAAGCCTTTCATATCTGCTGTACCTAAACCGTACAGTTTGTTATCTCTCTCTGTCAGGGTGAAGGGATCTTTAGTCCAGAGTCCATCGTCAAAGGGGACGGTATCAGTGTGTCCACATAAGAGTAGCCCACCTGGGCCACTCCCCAATGTTGCTAGTAGATTGTATTTTCCGAGGGCTTCGGGGACGGGCTGTATCTCAATCTCGAAACCAATTTCTTTCAACCAACTTGCCAGTAGGTTGATGAGAGACTCGTTACTTTGGTCAATACTGACATCGGTGGCGCTGATAGATGGAGTCGCGATTAATTGCCGAAATAGCTCAATAAATGGAGGTAATTTAATATTCACTGTTGACAGCCTTTATTCATGATAGTATCAATATTCATGCATTTTTTTTGAATAAAAATACATTATCCCGTTTGAATACTGAGCATAAGGTAAAGATATCCTATGTTGAATACGCTGGTTGTTGGTGCAAGTGGTTACACCGGAGCAGAACTGGCAGCATATCTGCATCGTCATCCGCATACGAATCTGATTAGACTCATGGTTTCTGCTCAGAGCGTTGATGCAGATAAATGCTTCTCAGATTTACATCCACAGTATAAAGGCATTGTTGATCTACCGCTGCAACCGCTGACTGATATTATTAATGCTGCTAAAGGGATTGATGTGGTTTTCCTTGCCACCGCCCATGAAGTTAGTCATGACATTGCGCCGTTATTTCTGGCAGCAGGTTGCACTGTATTTGATCTCTCTGGTGCCTACCGCGTACAAAATGCTCAGATTTATCAACAATACTACGGATTCAAACATAAGCATACTGAATGGTTAGCACAAGCAGTATATGGACTTGCCGAATGGCAGGCTGAAAAAATCAAACAGGCCCAATTAGTTGCTGTACCGGGATGTTACCCAACAGTTTCTCAACTCTCCCTGAAACCGCTGTTGGAAAATAGTTTGCTGGATACCAGCCATTGGCCGGTGATTAATGCTACTAGTGGTGTAAGTGGAGCAGGTCGGAAAGCCAGCATGACCAACAGCTTCTGCGAAATCAGTTTGCAACCTTATGGAATATTTACCCATCGTCATCAACCGGAGATTGAGGAGCATCTGGGAACCAGGGTGATTTTTACTCCACATCTTGGCAATTTTGCGCGGGGTATTCTTGCCACAATTACCTGTAAATTGAAGCCGGGTGTTACCGCAGAACAGATAGATGAGGTGTATCGGCAAGCATACAAAGATAAGCCATTGGTAAGGCTTTACAGCAAAGGGGTGCCAGCATTGAAATCCGTTGTTGGGTTACCGTTCTGTGATATCGGTTTTGTTGTAGAGGGTGACCATCTGATTGTTGTGGGTACTGAGGATAATCTTTTGAAGGGCGCGGCAGCTCAGGCAGTTCAGTGTATGAATATACGTTTTGGGTTTGAAGAAACTCAGGCATTACTTTAATGGTTGACGTGAAGGAGTAGAGCAGATGGAACCTTTAGTCATAAAGTTAGGTGGCGTGTTATTGGACAATGAAGAAGCATTGGAACGCGTGTTTACTGCATTGCAGGAATATCGGCAAACACACGAACGTCAGTTGGTTGTTGTTCATGGTGGTGGTTATCTGGTGGATGAGCTGATGCAGAAGTTGCAGCTACCGATAGTGAAGGAACAAGGATTACGAGTAACACCCGCTGATCAGATTGGGATTATCACTGGCGCATTGGCTGGTATCGCCAATAAGACCTTGTTGTCGTGGGCGACTAAATATCAACTTGCATCAGTTGGATTATATTTAGGAGATGGTAATGTGGTCATGGTTTCCCAACTGAGTGAAGAGTTGGGGCATGTGGGGAAAGCGATGCCGGGCGATGCTAAGTTGCTGAAAATGTTATTGGATGCGGGTTATATGCCCATTATCAGCTCAATTGGTGTAACGGATAAAGGGGAGCTGATGAATGTGAATGCCGATCAGGCAGCAACGGCGATAGCTCAGACGCTAGGTGCTGATTTGGTATTGCTCTCTGATGTTAGTGGTATTTTGGATGGTAAAGGGCAGAGAATCCCTGACATAAATGTTGAGAAAGCAGAACAACTTATTGCTCACGGCATCATTACTGACGGCATGATTGTGAAGGTGAATGCCGCTTTAGATGCAGCTAGGACATTAGATCGTCCGGTAGATATCGCCAGTTGGCGTCATGCAGATCAACTGACCGATCTATTTAACGGTGTTCCCGTCGGTACTCGTATTCTGGCTTAAATTAAGTTTGATTAATTTTCGGCAAATCTTTGCTGATAAATAACAACGGAATTTCAAAGGGTAACTTCATGCATACTAAAGATATTAAAAAAATCGTTCTTGCCTATTCTGGTGGTCTGGATACTTCTGCCATTATTCCTTGGCTGAAGGAACATTATGGCAACTGTGAAGTTGTTGCGTTTGTTGCCGATGTGGGGCAAAGCCGTGAAGATTTGGAAGGCGTGGAGCAGAAAGCTTTGCGTTCTGGCGCATCAGAATGTCACGTTGTGGATCTGCGTGAGGAATTCATTAAAGATTATGTTTATCCGGTACTGAAAACCGGTGCTCTGTATGAAGGTAGCTATTTGTTGGGCACTTCAATGGCACGCCCCATTATTGCTAAAGCACAGGTTGAATTGGCACTGAAAGTGGGAGCAGATGCACTTGCTCATGGTGCAACAGGTAAGGGTAACGATCAGGTTCGGTTTGAAAGCACTTATACGGCATTAGCCCCCCAGCTAAAAGTAGTTGCACCGTGGAGAGAGTGGGATTTGCGTTCCCGTGAAGCGTTGCTGGATTATCTGAAAGCGCGAGATATTCCAACCACCGCAACATTGGAGAAAATTTACAGCCGTGATGAGAATGCGTGGCATATCTCTACCGAAGGTGGCGTACTGGAAAGTACTTGGAATGCATCCAATAAAGATTGTTGGGTGTGGACAGTCGATCCAGAAGAAGCACCAGATGAAGCTGAATTGGTCAGTGTCACTATTGAGAAAGGCGAGGTTGTTGGGGTTAACGGCAAGGTGATGTCTCCATATCAATGCCTTGAAGCGCTGAACATTTTGGGAGTAAAACATGGTATCGGCCGTATCGATATCGTGGAAAACCGGCTGGTGGGAATGAAATCTCGTGGTTGTTATGAGACGCCGGGAGGAACCATCATGATGGCTGCGTTGCGTGGTGTTGAACAACTGGTTCTGGACCGTGATAGCTTTAAATGGCGTCAGCAGCTTGGGCTAGAAATGTCTTATGTCGTTTATGACGGACGTTGGTTTGCCCCGCTACGTCAATCTATTCAGGCCGCGGCTGAGGCGTTGGCTGCGGATGTCAGCGGTGAAGTAGTACTGAAACTCTATAAAGGTCAGGTAACAGCGATCCAGAAAAAATCAACAAATAGCCTTTATTCTGAAGCGTTTGCAACGTTTGGTGAAGATGAGGTTTACGATCACAGCCATGCAGCAGGATTTATCCGTCTGTATTCTCTCCCTTCGCGCATTCGGGCATTAAATAGTAAAGAGTAATTTCATCGTTCGTAGTTATGGAGGTAATGACCAGATCGTGAATTCATCCTTGTATTTGATTTATCGAGTCTATTATCTCCATGTTGCGAATGAAATTGCTGTTTATGAAAGGTAATCAATCACTCAGACATCAGATAATCAGGAACAAAAATATGGCACTCTGGGGCGGGCGTTTCAGTCAGAAAGCAGATCGACGGTTCAAACAATTTAACGATTCACTTCGCTTTGATTACCGGTTGGCGGAACAGGACATTACCGGTTCAGTTGCATGGTCGAAAGCGTTGATAACGGTTGGTGTGCTGACCGTTGAAGAACAACAAAGACTGGAGCTGGCATTAAATGAATTGTTGAATGAGGTTCAGGCTAACCCACAAGCCATCTTGCAAAGTGGTGCAGAGGATATCCATAGTTGGGTAGAAGGGCAGTTGATCAGTAAAGTTGGCGATCTGGGTAAGAAACTCCACACTGGTCGTAGCCGTAACGATCAGGTGGCAACAGATCTCAAACTTTGGTGTAAAGAATACATTTCACATCTCTATCAGGCAATTGTGGAGTTACAGCAGGCATTGGTGATTACTGCGGAGAATAATCAGGATGCAGTGATGCCGGGCTATACCCATCTGCAAAGAGCGCAGCCTATCACATTTGCTCACTGGTGCTTGGCATATGTAGAAATGTTGGTCCGTGATGAAAGTCGGTTACAGGATACTTTGAAACGGCTGGATACCAGCCCGCTTGGGTGTGGTGCATTGGCTGGAACCGCTTATGATATTGACCGCGAACAACTAGCATCATGGCTAGGTTTTGTTTCTGCGACGCGTAACAGCTTGGATAGCGTTTCAGATCGTGACCATGTATTGGAACTGTTATCTAATGCCAGTATCAGTATGATCCATCTTTCCCGCTTTGCGGAAGACCTAATTTTCTTTAATAGCGGTGAAGCCGGGTTTATTGAACTGTCAGATCGAGTCACTTCCGGTTCTTCTCTGATGCCACAGAAGAAAAACCCGGATGCACTGGAGTTAATTCGTGGGAAATGTGGCCGGGTGCAGGGGGCATTGACCGGTATGATGATGACCTTGAAAGGTTTGCCGCTAGCCTACAATAAAGATATGCAGGAGGATAAAGAAGGGTTATTCGATGCGCTGGATACTTGGCTGGATTGTTTACATATGTCCGCGTTGGTGTTAGATGGTATTCAGGTCAGGCGTTCACGTTGTGCGGAAGCAGCTAAACAGGGTTATGCTAACGCGACCGAATTAGCTGATTATTTGGTTGCAAAAGGTGTTCCATTCCGAGAAGCTCACCATATTGTTGGGGAAATTGTGATTATGGCGCTTGCCCAGGGGCAGGCATTGGAAGCGTTGTCATTGGCAGAGTTGCAGAAGTTCAGTAGTGCAATTACTGAAGATGTATATGATATTTTGTCTTTGCAATCTTGTCTGGACAAACGCCTTGCAAAGGGAGGAGTGTCGCAAAAACAGGTTATGAAAGCGATTGCAGAGGCTAAGCAGAGGCTAAAATTAAGTTAGTCATCATAATAGTAGGGGGATTAATTTATCCCCTGTAAAATAAATGAGAGCTTTATATATAAGTTCTTAAGGATTATCTGATAGTCTTTTCCTCACATTGATATAATTATCTATTGGTAGTTTCTATCATTTATATTAAATATGTTGAGGTGGGAATGAATATCCGCGATCTGGAATATCTTGTGGCGCTTGCGGAGCATCGGCACTTTCGCCGTGCTGCTGATTCTTGCCACGTTAGCCAGCCTACGTTAAGCGGGCAAATTCGTAAGCTTGAGGATGATCTGGGTGTCATGTTATTGGAGCGCACCAGCCGTAAAGTTTTGTTCACGCAACAAGGGATGTTATTAGTAGAACAAGCCAGAACAGTTCTCCGCGAGGTGAGGATTTTGCAGGAAATGGCGTCACTTCAAGGGGAAAACATGTCTGGTCCTCTGCATATTGGTTTGATCCCGACAATTGGTCCATATCTGTTGCCTCATATTATCCCTGGGCTTCATAGTTTGTTTCCTAAGTTGGAAATGTATCTATATGAAGCCCAGACTCAAAGTCTGTTAGCCCAGTTGGATAGTGGCAAATTGGACTGTGCGATTCTGGCAATGGTTAAGGAGACAAGAGCTTTCATTGAAGTGCCATTGTTTGAAGAACCCATGAAACTAGCTATCTATGATGGCCATTCTTGGGCAGAGCGTAAAAAAATCGCTATGGATGAATTGGCAGGTGAAAAATTGTTGATGTTAGAAGATGGTCATTGCTTGCGTGATCAGGCAATGGGGTTCTGTTTTCAGGCGGGCGCGAAGGAAGATACCCATTTTCGTGCAACCAGTTTGGAAACCCTGCGTAATATGGTTGCTGCCGGTAGCGGAATAACCTTATTGCCTGATCTGGCAGTACCACAAGAGAAAAAACGTGATGGCGTCTGTTATCTGGAGTGTGGCAGCCCTGAACCTAAGCGGTCTGTTGTTTTGATTTATCGTCCTGGTTCACCTCTGCGTGGTCGCTATGAGCAACTAGCAGAGGCTATTAGAGCTAAAATGGGCACTTATTACGGGCAATCAAAATAGCCGGTTAAGCCCGTTTAAAGCTGCGACACGATAGGCTTCAGCCATAGTTGGATAGTTGAAAGTAGTATTGACGAAATATTCGATAGTATTACTTTCACCTTTTTGTTCCATAATCGCTTGGCCGATATGAATAATTTCAGCCGCACGTTCCCCGAAACAATGAATGCCAAGAATCTCTTTTGTTTCTCTGTGGAACAGTATTTTCAGGCTTCCTACGTTCATCCCCGCAATTTGTGCGCGTGCAAGATGTTTAAATTGTGCGCGTCCAACTTCATAAGGCACTTTCATTGCTGTTAATTGTTGTTCGGTTTTACCTACAGAGCTAATTTCAGGAATGGTATAGATACCCGTTGGAATATCTTCAATCAGATGAACTTCGGCGTTTCCTTTCGTCATCGCTTGGGCGGCAATTCGGCCTTGATCATAAGCAGCTGAGGCTAGGCTTGGATAGCCGATAACATCTCCTACAGCGTAGATATTTTCGTTGCTGGTTTGATAGATCTTATTAACTTTCAGTAAACCGCGGCTATCTGCTTCCAGACCAACGTTTTTTAGCCCTAAAGTATCCGTATTACCTGTTCGACCATTAGCATAAAGCAGACAGTCAGCTTTGACTTTTTTACCGGATTTAAGGTGAACGATAACACCATCATCAACACCTTCAATTTTAGAATATTCTTCATTGTGGCGGATTACTATACCGCTATTCCAGAAATGGTAAGAAAGTGCATCTGACATCTCTTGATCAAGGAAAGCGAGTAAGTGATTACGAGTGTTAATTAAATCAACTTTTACGCCTAATCCACGGAAGATTGAAGCATATTCGCAACCAATCACTCCGGCACCGTAAATAATGACATGCCGTGGTTCATGATCCAATTTCAGAATGGAATCGCTGTTATAAATACGGGAGTGAGTGAAATCGACATCTGGCGGACAATATGGGCGAGAACCAGTTGCGATAATAATCTTATCTGCGCTTAAAATATCGTGGCTATCGTCAGCATAGCGCACACTCACCCGGTGGTCATCAATGAATGTTGCTTCTCCGGAAAACATACGACACCCATTACGTTCGTAAAATCCTTGACGCATTCTAGTTTGCTGATTAATTACCATTTCAGCACGGCGTAAGATTTCAGCAAATGAAGAGCGAAGAACGCGGGAATTATCACTGTACAGAGGGTTTTGGTTAAATTCAATAATACGACTGACGGCGTGGCGGAGGGCTTTCGACGGGATGGTACCCCAATGAGTACAACCACCGCCGACATTATTATAGCGTTCAATAACAGCAACGCTTTTACCCTGTTTCACCAATCCCATTGCTGCTCCTTCTCCACCGGGACCAGAACCAATGACAATGGCGTCAAAATGAATATGTTGCATAGAGGAGAGACCTGTTTTTACACAAAATTACAATGCTATATTAACATCGGTTGACTTAATAACCCAATCCTCATAAGGAGTTTATGTCATCGTTTAGGGTGAATTGAACATAGTTTTACCCGCTATGCTGATACCATGAAGTTTTTGGAAAATAAATAATTATCTAACGATCGAATTAACAAAGGGGGAATGCCCCCTTAATGATTTTCTGACTACGCGTAGTCACTTTTATCATCTTAATATCTAATAAGAAAATGCGCTGAGAAAATGACATGGATCATTATAAATGACATGACAAGCATATCATTACGGCAAACGCGTTAAAATTTGGTATATTTCCTAACATGTAGTTCAGATAAAGAGTCAGGATTCGTGTGAGTAACATTATCGGCATCAGAGCGAAACAGAAAGAAAAAACTCGTCGTTCACTGATTGAAGCTGCTTTCAGCCAGTTGAGTGCCGAAAGGAGTTTTACCAGCCTTAGCTTGCGTGAAGTCGCCCGTGAAGCAGGTATTGCACCTACTTCATTTTATCGTCATTTCCGCGATGTTGATGAGCTTGGGCTGACTATGGTGGATGAAAGTGGTTTGATGCTACGTCAGTTAATGAGGCAAGCTCGACAACGTATTGCTAAAGGTGGCAGTGTCATCCGCACATCTGTTTCAACTTTTATGGAATTTATCGGTAATAATCCAAATGCATTCCGATTATTATTACGTGAACGTTCGGGGACTTCTGCTGAATTTCGTGCCGCTGTCGCACGGGAAATCCAACATTTTATTGCTGAACTGGCAGACTATTTAGAACAGGAAAGCTGTATGCCGAGGCATTTTACTGAGGTGCAGGCAGAGGCAATGGTAACAATAGTATTCAGTGCCGGTGCAGAAGCATTGGATATTGATTTGGAGAAAAGACAGCGTTTAGAAGAACGTTTAGTCTTGCAGCTACGGATGATTGCTAAAGGTGCATATTATTGGTATCGCAAAGAAATGAACCCACCGAACCCTGAACTTAAATAACTATGAAGGAGGAGAACGCAATGATGGAACAATATCGCCAGGACAAAAGTACATTGTTACTCGCTTTTATTGTCGGATTAGCAACGAATGGAACGTTTTCAGCAGTTTTTAGCTCAGTTGTTTCTTTTTCAGTTTTCCCATTGATAACACTGATTTTATCAATTTATTGTATCCATCAGCGCTATTTAAATTATTCAATGCCAGATGGGATGCCTAAGTTAGTTGTTGCTTGTTTCCTCTTAGGATTATTTAGTTATAGTGCGATTATCAGGGTTGAATACCCTGAAATTGGCTCTAATTTTCTGCCCGCAGTAATGGGTACCGTACTGGTATTTTGGATTTACAGAAAGGTAAAAATTCGTAAAAACCAGGCAATTACAGAAAATTGTCATTAATTGTTGAAAAACGCCGGAGAAATCTATCTGCCGGCGTTTTTGTTTTATATATTCGTCAAGTATCAGTTTAATTTTTCCAGAAGCACGCCGCATTCCATATGATGAGTATAAGGAAACTGATCAAACAGGGCCAGATGGCTAATTTTATGCGTTTGGGTTAATGTTTTCAGATTATGGCAAAGGGTTTCCGGGTTACAGGAAATATAAAGAATCCGTGGATATGTTTGGACCATCTCAAGCGTTTTTTCATCAAGGCCGCTACGTGGCGGATCGACAAAGATAGTTTCATATTGATAGCTTTTTAAATTGATTCCCTGAAGGCGATTAAATTCGCGTTCACCATTCATTGCTTGGGTGAACTCCTCTGCTGACATTCGGATAATTTGTACATTATCAATACCGTTGGCTGCAATGTTGTATTGAGCGGCAGCAACGGATGGCTTGGCAATTTCTGTTGCCAATACTCGTTCAAAATTTTGAGCTAATGCCAGAGAGAAATTGCCATTACCACAATAGAGCTCAAGTAAATCACCTTTTGAATCTTTGGTAATATTAATTGCCCATTCAAGCATATGAATATTGACGCTAGCATTTGGTTGGGTGAAGCTGTTTTCCACCTGGCGATAAATCATTTTTCGGCCTGCAACAGGTAAAACCTCATCAATATAATCATGATCCAATGTGATTTTGGTTTTAGCGGCTCTGCCAATTAACTCAACGTCAAATCCTTTATTTCTTAACGCTTCACGCAGTCTTAATGCCTGTTGTGTCCATTCATCACCCAATTTTTTGTGATAAAGCAGAGAAACAAGGATTTTATTACTGCAAGTAGACAGATAATCAATTTGAAATAGCTTATGACGTAAGATCTGTTCAGATCTAATGGAGTCAATTAATACTACCATCATTTTGTTGATTAACTTACTGGCGACAGGGAATTGAACAAGGCGAATATGCTGTTTCGTCTGTTGATCGAACATAATATGGTACAAATCATCCTGCTCATGCCAGATTCGAAATTCTGCTCGCATTCTGTAATGAGATAGCGGTGAGCGGAAAACCTCTGGCCCCGGGGGTTGGAAAGGCGCCATCATGTTTTTTAAACGGCTGACTTTATCCGTCAGTTGCTGTTCATAGCTTTCCGTTGGCAGGAGATTTTGCATTATGTTTGTTCTCTTATATCTGTAGTAAGAAAAATTTTCGGGCAAAATTGTAGGGGAAGAGCAAAGAATGTCCAGTTTTCTTATTACTCATACACGATCCTGTCTATGCTTACTATTATGAATAGGTTCAACTATGAATAGGTTCAACGCTTCATCGTAGCGTGTCCTTCTAACAATAAATTGTGGGATGTTTTCTCTCATGATAAATAAAAAGCGGTTATTATTATCCACTGTTTCAATCATGGTAATTTCTGGTTGGAATCAAGCTTCTGTTGCGGTGGAGTCGCAGGATTCATTGGTTGTGACAGCGAGTCGTTTTAAACAGCCGGTATCAAGCATACTGGCTCCTTATACTGTTGTAACACGGGATGAAATTGATCGTTGGCAGCCAAATAGTGTAGCCGATATTTTGCGTCGTCTACCCGGTGTTGATATTGCGCGGCATGGAGGTATTGGACAGTTAAGCTCTTTGTTTATACGTGGTACTCATGCTAGTCATGTATTGGTATTGATGGATGGAATACGTTTGAATCAAGCGGGCATCAGTGGCTCCTCTGATTTAAGCCAAATACCTGTATCATTGGTTCAGAAAATTGAATATATCCGTGGACCACGTTCTGCTGTTTATGGTTCTGATGCTATTGGTGGTGTTATTAATATCATCACTACCAGAGAGAAACCAGGAACCAGCTTTAATGTAGGTATCGGCTCACATGGTTATCAAACTTATGATGGTGCAACTCAACAAACGATAGCTGAAAATACAGTTCTGACAGCAGCAGCTAACTATACTTATACCAAAGGATACGATGTTGTTGCTGATGGTAATACCGGTGGTTTTAGACAACCTGATCGTGATGGCTTCATGAGCAAAATGCTTTGGTTGGGAGTCGATCAAAAATTTAATGAGCAAGTCAGTGGATTTGTTCGAGCTTATGGCTATAACAATAGAACATCTTATGATGCGGATATTAATTGGAGCTATCCATATGCCAGACCGGATACTCGTGAACTTTATAGCCGCCACTATGACATGGGAGTCAGATTTAACCAAGGGATCTACTCATCCCAGTTAATTACCAGTTATAGTCATACAAAAGATTATAACTTTGATCCTCAATATGGACGCTATGATAAGTCTGCTAGCCTTAATGATTCTGAACAATATAACTTGCAATGGGGGAATACTTTTCAGCTATATCAGGGCATGGTCAGTACCGGTGTGGATTTCCAAGAACAATCGATAGAAGCTGGAACCAGTTATATTCCGAAGAGTAAAACGGTACGTAATACAGGAATGTATCTGACAGCACAGCAACAGCTGAAAGATTTTATTTTAGAAGGCGCAATTCGTTCAGATAAACATTCAGAAGCTGGCTGGAATACTACATGGCAAGCCAGTTTAGGTTGGGAGTTTATTAAAGATTATCGCTTGATCGCTTCTTATGGTACGGCATTTAAGGCTCCAACGCTTAGCCAGATGTATGGTTTTGGTGGTAATCATGATTTGAAGCCGGAAGAAAGTAAACAATGGGAAGGCGGTATTGAAGGCGTCACAGGCCAGCTAAATTGGCGTCTGACTGTATATCGCAATGAGATTGAGCAATTGATCGATTATGCAAATAGTCGCTACTACAATATTGGTAAAGCAAAAATTAAAGGTGTTGAGTGGACTAGCTTAATAGACACTGGCATATTTCAGCATCAATTGACAATACAGTATATTGACCCCCGTAATAGTGAAACTAATGAAATTTTAGTTCGTCGTGCGAAGCAGCAAGTGAAATATCAACTTGACTGGCAGTTATATGATTTTGATTGGGGGTTAACTTATCAATATCTAGGGCGGCGTTATGACAAGGATTTCAGTACATTCCCGGCTAAGAGTGTGAAATTAGGTGGCGCCAGCTTTTGGGATTTAACAGTTTCATATCCAGTCACTTCTTATCTGACAATTCGTGCTAGAATAGCCAACCTGCTTGATAAAGATTACGAGACAGTTTATGGCTATCGCATTCCAGGACGTGAATACTACCTCACTGGGAGCTATAACTTCTGATTTAAATAAAGCCGCACGCCCAACAGTTTTAGTGTTTGATTCTGGGGTAGGCGGCTTATCTATTTACCAAGAGATCCGACAATTATTACCAGATCTCCATTATATATATGTTTTTGATAACGAAGCATTCCCTTATGGTGAAAAATCGGAAGAGTTTATTGTTGAACGAGTCGTTCAAATTGTTGGTGCTGTTCAGCAAAAACACCTTCTGACAATAGTGGTTATTGCATGTAACACTGCCAGTACAGTCAGCTTGCCAGCTCTACGTGAGCGGTTCAGCTTTCCGGTTGTTGGTGTGGTTCCAGCGATAAAACCTGCTGCAAAGTTAACTCGTAATGGTGTCGTTGGATTATTGGCGACTAGAGCAACAGTTAATCGTTCCTATACAAAAGAACTTATCGAAAAGTTTGCGACAGGTTGCAGGATTGAATCTATAGGTTCTTCTGAATTAGTAGAATTAGCTGAAATTAAACTGCATGGTGGTAAGGTTTCTTCCGATATTTTAAAAAAGATACTGAAACCGTGGCTTAGAATGAAAAAACCACCTGATACAGTGGTATTGGGTTGTACCCATTTTCCACTATTAGCAGAAGAATTAGTTCAGATATTACCTGATGGCACGCGTTTAATTGATTCTGGTGTTGCTATTGCTCGAAGAACGGCTTGGTTGGTTAAACATCAGAATAATCTTGTTTGCACTTCAGCAGATAGTCTTGCTTATTGTATGAAAGTGAATGCTGATACTGATGCATTAATCCCCGTTTTGCAGGAATATGGATTTTCAAAACTAGAAAAATTGATAACTTAAGTTAAATTTGATGAAATAATCATCGATCGTTAATTTTTTTCAAAATAAGTATTGCCAGCGCCAAAGAACGCCCTATAATGCGCCACCACTGACCGACACAACGCTGATAAACATTGTGAGGTCGGGCAGAGAAAGCGGCAATAAGCGCTTGACTCTGCGGGCGAAAAGCGTAGTATACGCAGCCCGGCTGAACGAGAATATCATTTTTTAATTCAGCCTGCTCTTTAACAATTAATCAGACAATCTGTGTGGGCACTCACAAGACCGTATCACAAAAAAATACGTTTTAAAGTCTTGAAGAGTGAACAACAGTTAATTCATTACGAAATAATTTAGTAACGTTATTTTGGCAGGATAACGCGAAGGCCAGCGAGCAACACCGAGACAGTACGGCGAGGTGTAGCGCAGTGAAGCCGACAAAGTTAGCCAAACAAAAGAGCGTTACACAGTGAATTCTTTGAGCATCAAGCTTTGAATTGAAGAGTTTGATCATGGCTCAGATTGAACGCTGGCGGCAGGCCTAACACATGCAAGTCGGGCGGTAACAGGAAAGCGCTTGCGCTTTTGCTGACGAGCGGCGGACGGGTGAGTAATGTCTGGGGATCTGCCCGA
>NZ_JAJAFY010000066.1:0-20549 GCF_025384885.1 Photorhabdus kleinii | reverse complement strand
CGATCTTGTTGATTGGCTCATCTTTAAAACCTTCCACTAGAATCAAATCCAGTAAATTTAGATCAAAACGGCTGGCAAGATAGTTCAAATCTACTTTCATCAAATCTGGCGTTTCTGTCATTAACGCCCAGCGTTGCTGGTTGGCAACCAGAGTTTGCTCTGCACCGGCTTTGCGCAGTTCATAACTGTCTTTGCCCGGTTTATCCACATCCACATCGTGATGGGTGTGTTTTATCAGACCAACCCGGATTTGCCGTTGACGTAATAGTGGAATCACTTGTTTGAGCAGTGTGGTTTTTCCTGTTCCGCTATAGGCTGTAATACCTAGTAGCGGAAGCGATTTGGTACTCATTTTTTGATCTCCTGTATATGCTCCCAATGTCGGCAATCTTCCGGTGTATTCAGATTAGTAAAGACGATGGGATTATCATCAAATTGAACGGCTATCGCTCTGATCTTATGCATAAACAGTATTAATTTGCGATCACCGTTAGCCAAATAATTCTCTAATTGAGAAGTCAGACTGCGGTGTAGTAAAGCGATGGTAGGGTGAGCCCGGTAGCCATCATTTACATAGGCTGCCAATGCTTGCTGTTTTCCCTGCCATAAGCGAATGACTAAATCAGTAGGGAGATCTGGTACATCACAAGGAACAAATATAACCCAATCGTAACTAGCTGATTTTAGGACTGTCAGTATGCCTGAAAGGGGGCCAGAGAAGTCTGGTGTTAAATCTGGAACAATTTGATAACCACTTTGTCGGTAAATATCCAGATTGCGGTTCGCGTTGATAATTAATTCATCTACTTGTGGAAATAGCTTATCCGCAATATGTTGGTACAGTGGTTTTTTATTTAAAAAAATTAACCCTTTATCATTGCCGCCCATACGGGTGGCGCGGCCTCCAGCAAGGATTGCGCCGCTTATTTTTGGTTGCATAATGTTCAAGTTATCAACTGAGGTAGTTATTACCACTAATAATAACTTCTTTTCAGCTTGGTTATTTGGGTTCAACTGAACATTTTTAAAATAAGCTCACCAGATAATTTGCTGATAAAAGGGTCATCTTTACGCTTATTGACAGAGCAATCCTTTCTCTATGTGGTCATCCCTGTTAATTTGTATAGCCGTTATTACAGATTAATCAAGAGAATAGAATGTGCTAACAAACCAGTCTGCTTTTAATTTCCGGGAATTAACACCGGATTTGATTATGGATGCATTGGTGCAGACCGGGCTGTATGTCGATTCCGGGCTGACAGAGTTAAACAGTTATGAGAACCGTGTTTATCAGTTTATAGATGAAGATCGTAAACGTTATGTTGTGAAGTTTTACCGGCCACTACGTTGGGATCAGCAGCAGATTCAGGAAGAGCATGATTTTGCTTTGGCGCTACAACAAGCTGATTTACCTGTTGCGGCACCTTTGGTATTTAATAAGCAAACTTTACTGACTTTTAAAGATTTCTTTTTTGCCGTTTTTCCAAGCATCGGTGGGCGTCAGTATGAATCCGATAATCTCTTTCAATTAGAAGATGTAGGGCGTTTGCTAGGGAGAATTCATCAGATTGGCCGCCGGCAGAAATTCACTTCTCGCCCAACTATCGGGTTAAATGAGTATCTGCATCAACCACGACAGGATTTGGCTGTATGTGAGTTGGTTCCTGCGGGACAGAGAAGGCAATTTTTGGCGGTATTGGATGATTTGATAAATGCCGTAGTATCAAATTGGCGCGATGATTGGCAAATATTGAGGCTTCATGGTGACTGCCATCCGGGTAATATCTTGTGGCGTGACGAAGCTTGGTTTGTTGACCTTGATGATGCGCGTAACGGCCCAGCAATTCAGGATTTATGGATGTTGCTTCATGGCTCTCGTCAGGAACAGCTATTGCAGTTAGATACACTGCTGGAAGCCTATAGTGAATTTGCAGATTTTGATCCGAAGGAATTGCCATTGATAGAACCATTGCGTGCTATGCGAATGATCTACTATTTGGCATGGGTTACCCGACGTTGGCAGGATCCTGCTTTCCCTAAAGCATTTCCTTGGATGACAGATACCGATTTTTGGTTAAAACAGACGTCGCTTTTTTCTGAACAGATTAAGCTGTTACAGGGATCACCTTTGCAGCTTAACCCAATGTATTAATGTTTATCATGGAGATAGTTATGAAGAAGTTTTGGTTAGCTTTAGTCGGAATGGTGATGGCATTTAGCGTATCTGCTGCCAATTTTACCGAAGGAAAACAGTATGTTGAATTGAAATCGCCGGTAGCGGATCAACCGTCGGTGCTAGAATTCTTCTCTTTCTATTGTCCCCATTGTTATCAGTTTGAAGAGACTTTTAAAGTTCCTCAGACGGTGAAGCAGCATTTACCGGAAGGGACAAAACTTGTTCGTTATCATGTGGATTTTTTAGGGCCACTGGGTAAAGAATTGACTACTGCTTGGGCTGCGGCAATGGCAATGGGTGTTGAAGACAAAGTGACCCCGGTACTGTTTGAGGGTATTCAGAAAACACTGGCTATTAAGACTCCGAATGATATTCGCAATGCTTTTATCAAAGCCGGAGTGACGGCTGAGGATTATGATGCTGCCATGAGTAGTTTTGTGGTGAAATCCTTAGTTGTTAAGCAGCAAAAAGCCGCTCAGGATTTGCAACTGCGAGGTGTACCGGCAATGTTTGTTAACGGCAAGTATATGGTGAAAAATGACGGCATTGATGCCACTTCTGCTGATAACTATGCGAAATCCTACTCAGACGTTGTTAACTTCTTGTTAAACCAGAAGTAATACTTTGACATCTAAGAGGGTATCTCCCCCATCTTCGCACTTCGTGACTCGGGAGGGGGGATTCCCCTTAGTGGGCGACAGTCTGATTGCTCAGGTTGAATTTCTGCTTTTGCCAGTTTTCGTCACAAAATACAGGCGGAAAATATTCAGTGAAGTGATTTGGAGTCACTCATTAGGTAACATTCGGCTAATGATAGCTTTGAATGTATTCCCCTCCCTATTATCAATCAATTCAATATCTGGATATGCTTTGATTGCACGTTTAATACCACTTCCCAAGCCTCTATATGGCAATACCTTAGAAGCAAATGAAGCCAAGATTGGGTTGCGAATATTTGAGTTCCCCATCTTGATGTTCTCAATGGTTAAATTATTGGGTAAATGGCCGGGGCTAATAATTTCAATCCGATCTGCAAAAACCAGCACTTTAACGGGGGCTGACACAAAGTAATCGCGATGAATAAGTGCATTGGAAATCAGTTCTTCTAAAACAATCCTCGGGATTTCAGGCTCGCCAAGTGAGTTAAAGCTTTGCTTATTTTGAATATGTCGGATATTTGCCAATACAAACCCCAGCACCTTTTGGAACACATCCGACAGCTTGCCATTGATATCTTGACTATCAATATAGTGCTCATCTTCAATATCCACGCCGGGGAAGGCAACAGCCTTTACGATAAAAACAGGAAGGCGAATCTGAGGCCTCGATGCAAACAACAAAGTACCACAAATATTCAACTGACCATTTTTAGCCAAATTCATATTCTCTAAAAGCTGAGAGCGAGATACACCTTGTTCCTCAACCCTCTCGCCGTATTCCCCCTCAAAAAACGAATCAAAGAACTCTTGATCGATGTCGGCTACTGACGTACCACTTACCGGTGTCTCATCTGCATGAATCAGTGCCGCCTCCTGAAACATTCGCTGCAACTCTTCGCGAGCGGTCACCCTTCGCTTATCAGAACCATTTTTCACCCAAACATAGCCCTGAGTATCCATATAAGGTTTACTGATGCCTTGCTCTATATGTACTGCAATGACTAGGCCATCGGGGAGTTGAATGTTTTCCGTAACAGGATTTATTGGGGGGCGAACATTATTTGTAGCAGCATTCGCTATGACTTGATTAATTCGACCGATATCTTCTCTCGTCAATCCAGATCGAGACCCATCGCCATTGTTAACACCAATGAGAATTAAGCCTCCAGTACCATTGGAAAACGCTACCATTTCGGCACCCAACGAAGATGCATTGTTGACGTCTGCTTTAAATTGATGACGGCTATCTTCATCACGTGCAATTATTGCTAAGAGCTCTTGGGTTTCCATGCTTCATATACCTGTTTACGTTTCTCGAAGGCTTCTGCGCCACCTTCCATAATACCGATTATACGCTGCTGAACATCCGCGCAGTCAATGCTGCCACTGACAATATCAATATGATCATCCTGATATTCACAGGCGATGACCTGCTCAGCATCGCCTAACACTGGAATGTTGGCGTTATGAGTGGCAAAGACGAACTGCGTTTTTGGCTTTAACTCACGAATGAGTTTGATAACATCGTCATAGATAGTCTGGTTATCCAAGTCGTCTTCTGGCTGATCGATGATCACAACATCATTTTCTTGTTGGCTTAGAACAAACAGTATTAATGCAGATGCGCGCTGCCCTAATGAATGATGAGCCAGAGCCTTACCATGGTATTCAATAGTGAAAACATTCGGCACCTGCCAAGTCAGCAAAGCGTCTAGATTATCTTCAAAATACTGCCAAAAGGAATCGAATGAACCACCAACCAGCAATTTCAACTTATCCTTTTCTCGCCATGCCGCACCAAAATCGCTGAACTCATCCACCACTGTTTGCAATGTAGCCTCTCGAATATGGCTGCCGCGGTACAAATCCTGAATATGCTTGAGCATGGCCGCTTTGTTATCTTTAAATTTCGGCACAATTTTTAACGGCGAATCCACTCGATTGATTTTATTCAGCACTTGCTCAATAGCGCAGTATTCTTCAAGCCAAAGGCCATTCAGTTGAACCAACTCCCGCTCAACTCCTTGATTCAACTCCGCATATTGCTGCTCACTCTTGTCCAATACAGACAGCATTTGCTCAGCCTGATCGAGCAGACTTTTAAGCTGCTTAAACTCTTGCGGACTGATTGCTTGTGCACCCGCTTGTTGAAATTCACTGGCTAACTTGCGCTCGATTTCCGCAAATTCTTCTTTCAGCGCTTGTTTTTGTTGTTGAAAGCCCGTCAACTTTTGCTGCAATTGCTGAACTGTCGCTTGGTCACTTCCAGCCACTTGCTTAATTCCATTAAAGCCAGTGAGCAACTGTTGATAGACCGCAAAAAAGTCATCAAAAAAAGGCTGATTCTGTGCTGACTTATACAGAATTTGGTTTTTCAGTTCATCTTCAAAGCTGGCAATAAAGCTATTTAGCTCAGTCAGATAATGCTGCGCCCCTTGGATCACCTGCTGCGCTTTGCGCTCATCTCGATCAAAGTCAATCTGCTTTTGCAGTTTGGCTTCTACGCCGTGTTGCTGGTAAAACCTTAACTTAAATTCAACATCCTGCTTTTTTTGCTGCCACTCTTGTTTCTGCAAGGCAGCACGGGTTAAACGTTTCATCTGACCAATAATATCTACTACGCGCTGACGACCTTGCTCTATCTTTTGGCGAACAGAAATTAAAGCTTCCCCAACCAGCTTTTCAATTAGGTCTTTTTCAAATCCAGCGCTAGTGCTCGACAAGTCTTTTTGACCAAAGTAAATGGGTTGATGTAGGACGGTTTCTCGAATCGACACACCCGGCTGTAATTGCCCGTTAACATATACATCAGGGCGTTCACCTAATATACGGCGTATCTGGTAAGGCTGGCCTCGCCGGTCAATCGCGTCGATAGTGATCTTCCCGCCACTACATAGTAGGTGCTTTACTAAACCTTCTTTGTATTCAACGTCAGAGGACTTATCGCCAAACGGGATATTCAGGGCATAGCGAATGCCTTCCAATACGGAAGATTTGCCACTGCCACGAATGCCAATCAGAGTATTCAGTTCCGGAGATAGACAGATTTCAGTGCCACCCAAGGTACCCACACCTTCAAAACTGATTTTACGAATAAACGAATGGCGATAGTTAGGTAGCTTAGCTTGTACGCGGGATCTCTTATCCCGCAGGGCAAATTTTACAGCCTCAAAGCTGAACGCACCGAGTTTGAGATAACTGGCTTCATTTCTGGCCGACGTATCGGCAAGGTTCTTGGCATCGCAACCTTCCACTTCGGCAGGATATAAGTCACCCAATGCTTGTTGGATCTTAGAGCGCTCATCTCGGGTGCGAACCTTTTGGAATGCCAAAGCTCTGCATCGAACAGAAGTATTGTCGAAAAGTTCTTTTATCCGACCCGGCGATAAACCACCCCATAAACCGTTGGGTGCTTCCACATGAGCAAAAACTAAAAAGTAGTCTTTGTGATAATCATCCAAAATTTGGATGGTTTTAAGAATATCGTGATTCGAACGTGCATTTTCCTGCTCAAAATTAGCTTTCCCGGCAAAGACCATATTGAGAAAGTCCTGAATATAGTTTTTTTGCTCCTTGTTGCTTATCCACTTATCGGAAAACACTACTAGGGTATGCACACCCGCTAGCCCATCTTTTACCGAAAGCTCAATACCGGGCAGCAGACCAATGCCGGATTTTTTGGCCTTTTTGCGCAAACTCTGAAATTCGAGCATATCGAATTTGTTATGGTTGGTAATCATACCAAGGCCAATACCGGCATCTTTTAGCGAATGTACGTATTGATTTACGTAGTCGTTATCTGCACCCGTGTATTTGAACTCTTTATCCGCACGGGTATGGAGGTGAAAATCCGTCTTGAGCCACCGGCTGCCATATTCAAAAGTGTCGTCACTCATTAATACCCCCTTCCAAAAATATTTTGTTAAAGAAGATTCGTGTCAAAACCAGCAGCTTTAAGATGAGGGATCAGATTACGCATTTTACTAAACTCCGCGCCGAAGTTTGGGTGAAGACTTACACCTTCACAAAACTCCCTCGCTGTAATGTGTTTTAATTCGTCGGCATGCTTGAGCATTTGCAAATGTAACTCAACCGTAAACTGGTTTCTTGGCGCTTTGTCAAAAGCAAGCTTTATGCGTCTGTAAATCTCGTTTTCATTCATATTTAACACTACTAATGTGCTTATATAAAGGACATAAAAAAGCAAGAATTGACATTGAAATCGAACAACTTCTGGTAAGACATAAAGTAAGTTACATCACAAACGGCCTACCCACCAACTATTACACAAATGAGCATAGAAACTGAAATCATAAGATACTGTCTTTCCAGCCTCAGGTTGAGTCATCAAAACCAGGCCGATTGTAGTGGAATGATCATTCAGGACGTCAGCAGAAACGAAAACGAGAAAGCACACCGGCCATTCTGGCGGGCTTATCACTGTTGCTAAACACATTACAACTGTCGGCGGGAATCCCCCTTCCCTTGGAAGAAAAGATGACACTGAAATAGAATGACATAAGCATGTGCCGGAGTGAGAACCTTTGGCATAATGCGTGTCAGAAAGACTTTTTTGTAAGACAAACTCGGGTTATATCCACAACTCTGTGATCTATAAGGCAATATGACAGTTTAATGACTAAGATTATAAGTCATTGATTTTTTACCTGAGGTTGATAAGTTTTTTTTATCAACGATCGATACCTAAATAAAACTTGTAATATCTATACACAAAGTTATCCACAGAATTTATAGCAGGATGTGAATATCTGAATCGGGTTTCAGCAAAGAAAATTCACATAAAATTCGTTTCCTACTGCTTGCTGTGGCATCCTATTTCCTTATCACACCCGTAACAGATACAGATAATAAAGAAGATTTATGGCTCAGATAGCAGACAATCCCCTGATTTTGGTTGATGGCTCCTCATACCTTTATCGTGCTTATCATGCTTTCCCTCCGCTGACGAATAGCGCAGGAGAGCCGACCGGAGCAATGTATGGTGTATTGAATATGCTACGCAGCTTGATAATGCAGTACAAACCAAGCCATGTAGCGGTGATATTTGATGCTAAAGGCAAAACTTTTCGTGATGAGTTGTTCGCTGAGTATAAGTCTCATCGTCCTCCTATGCCGGATGATCTCCGTACTCAAATAGAACCGCTACATCAGATGGTTGAAGCTATGGGATTACCATTGCTGGTGGTGCCAGGAGTAGAAGCTGATGATGTTATCGGGACTTTGGCGTTACAGGCAGAAAAAGAGGGGCGTACGGTACTTATCAGCACTGGCGATAAAGATATGGCGCAACTGGTCACGCCAAATATCACGCTTATTAATACCATGAATAACACCATCTTGGGGCCGGAAGACGTCGTTGAAAAGTATGGTGTGCCGCCAGATCTGATTATCGATTTTCTGGCATTGATGGGAGACTCTTCTGACAATATTCCTGGCGTACCTGGGGTGGGAGAAAAAACCGCACTGGGATTACTGCAAGGGATTGGTGGCATGGATGATATCTTTGCCAATTTGGATAAAATTGCCGGGCTCAGTTTCCGTGGGGCGAAAACGCTGGCGGATAAGATGGTGCAGCATAAAGATGTCGCTTATCTCTCCTATAAACTGGCAACTATCAAAACAGATGTTGAGTTGGATAAAACCTGTGTTGCTTTGTCAGTCAAAGAGCCTGATACGGAGAAACTGCATCAGTTGTTTTCTCGTTATGAGTTCAAACGCTGGTTAAGTGATGTAGCAAACGGCGATTGGCTGGCAGAGAAAGGCAAAAAACCGGTATCCACTGGTAATGATGAATCATCTCCGACGGAAGATAAATCTGTTGCGGCCACACTCTCTTCTGATAATTATCAGACTATTCTTGATCAGCAAGGCTTTGATGAGTGGATTGAAAAGTTGAAAAAAGCGCCTGTTTTTGCTTTTGATACCGAAACTGACAGCCTTGATACTTTGACTGCTAATTTGGTGGGGGTGTCATTTGCAATTTCTGCCGGCGATGCGGCTTATCTACCTCTAGGCCATGACTATCTGGGGGCGCCTGAACAACTTGACAGAGAAGTTGTGTTGGCTGCATTAAAACCGCTACTTGAAGATAGTAACCTGCTGAAAATTGGTCAGAATATTAAGTTTGATCGTGGCGTATTGGCGCGTTACGGCATTGAACTGCAAGGCATTGCTTACGATACCATGCTGGAATCTTACGTACTAAATAGCGTTGCAGGTATGGGTCGGCATGATATGGATAGTTTGGCTGAGCGTCATCTGAATCATAAGACCACGACTTTTGAAGAGATTGCTGGTAAAGGTAAAAATCAACTCACTTTTAATCAGGTCCCGGTAGAGCAGGCCGCAATGTACGCCGCAGAAGATGCAGATGTCACTTTATTGCTGCATCAGGTTATGTGGCCGCAATTGGAGAAAGCGCCGACGCTAGAAAAGGTATTTCTGAATACAGAAATGCCACTGGTCATGGTGCTTTCCCGTATGGAACGTACAGGTGTGCTAATTGATGCAAATATTTTGGCTGAGCATTCAAAAGAGATCACCGCCCGTCTGGATGAGTTGGAAAAAGAAGCACACGAATTGGCAGGTGAGGTTTTCAATCTGGCTTCGCCAAAACAGTTACAGACGATATTGTTTGAAAAATTGCAATTGCCGGTGGTAAAGAAAACGCCAAATGGTGCGCCATCCACTAATGAAGAAGTATTGGAAGAGTTGGCAGATACCCATGCATTGCCGAAAGTGATCTTAGAGCATCGTGGGCTGGCAAAATTGAAATCCACTTACACCGATAAATTACCACAGATGGTCCATCCGCTGACCAAACGGGTGCATACTTCTTATCACCAAGCGGTAACGGCAACCGGGCGTCTCTCTTCACGTGATCCTAATTTGCAAAATATTCCTGTCCGTAATGAAGAGGGCCGCCGCATTCGTCAGGCATTTGTGGCACCTGAAAGTTACCGGATTATGGCCGCTGACTATTCTCAGATTGAGTTGCGGATTATGGCCCATTTATCTCAAGATCAAGGGTTGTTGAAAGCTTTTGCTGAGGGGCAAGACATTCACCGGGCAACGGCGGCGGAAGTCTTTGGTTTGCCACTGGAACAGGTAACCAGTGAGCAGCGCCGTAGTGCTAAGGCGATTAACTTTGGTTTGATCTATGGTATGAGTGCATTTGGTCTTTCCCGTCAGTTAGGTATTCCTCGCGGTGAAGCTCAACGCTATATGGATCTCTATTTTGAGCGCTATCCGGGGGTATTGGCGTATATGGAGCGTACTCGTAAACAAGCGGAAGAACAGGGTTACGTTGAAACGCTGGATGGCCGTCGTCTTTATCTGTCAGATATCAAATCTCGCAATGCCATGCGCCGTAAGGCAGCAGAACGTGAAGCTATTAATGCGCCAATGCAGGGAACCGCGGCGGATATCATCAAAAAAGCAATGATTGCGGTGGATGATTGGATTGTCAGTGAAGAACCGAAAGTTCGTATGATTATGCAGGTTCACGATGAGCTGGTATTTGAAGTCCATGAATCACAACTTGAATATGCAGAACAGAAAATTCGTGAATTAATGGAGAAGAGTATGGTGTTTGATGTCCCGTTGAAAGTGGATGTAGGTATCGGTGACAATTGGGATCAGGCACACTGATATGCCAGCTTAATAAGCGATGGGCTGAGTTAATACAGTTAAAAACATCAGTAACTGCGTTGGGACATGGGTTCTTCCTGATGCCAACGCAGTATGTTAAGCCTTTCCTCTTTTTGACGACCTAACATGTTAAGTGACTATAAGCCATGTGCAATGATCCATTAGTCATATTCACCATGCGCTACAAAATCTCCTCCTCCCCAGCCTACTCTCTTACCGTTTGCTCGCAAGGCTGAAAAACTACGGGATGTTGACGTCAGGCTGATAACGTCTTTTAAGTTAGCAATTTCAGGTGGAATTTTTCCTCCATTGTATATATCTCCCCAGGCGACGATGCTACGGTCTGCTCGTAGGGCTGCAAAGGCATCACTTGATGAACTTAAGCTGATGACATTCTGTACCTTAGCTGCGTCATATTCAACTCGTTCAATACTCGCTATTACTCCCCAAGTGACCGCGCTACGATTTGTTCGTAGGGCAGTGAAAGCTGAGCCTGTTGAAGTGAGGTCAATGATATCGTTTAATGCAGCAATTTCTGGTGGGATTGGTGTGTCTCCCCAGGCGACAACACTGTGGTTTGCCCGCAGAGCCGTGAATGCGCCGCCCGAAGCAGTCAAGCTAATAATATCCTGTAGTTGTGCAATGGCTGGTGGAATCGTGCCGCTGGTACTTGCATTTCCCCAGGCAACGACGCTGCGGTTTGCCCGTATGGCTGCGAATGCAGTACCTGTTTGACTCAGGCTAACGATATCTTGTAATACAGTAATGTCAGGTGGAATTTGACCGCCAAGATGTGGAAGTCCCCAGGTAATTACACTGCCATTCTGTAATAACATAGCGGTTGCTCCGATGGTGGATGCGAGGGCTATATTATTGCTGCAATAGACATTTTCTTCCCATTCTAATAGAGAGTTACTATTGTTACTTATACCTAATGAAGCATTATCATGCTGGTTCATTATTATTCTCCTGGTTAAGGTCGTATCGGATTTATTCTTATTCATAAGGCGTTTATACGAAAAACCATGCCTATTGAGAGGGCGTGTAACAGTTATTTTACTCTTACTAAGTAATATTATTAGTTAAATAAATTTTTTGTATTCACTTGTACCGATTTGTTGTCCATGTAATGCATATTAGATCCAGATCGCATAAATATGTAATTAAACTACATTTAATGTTGTCAAAATGAGCAAAATTCTTGGCTGAATCGAGATAATTTCTGAAAATAAATTACAAAAAGGCTTTTTCTAATAAATAAAATAGGGTAGAGTTATTGGCGTAGGGTACAGAGGTAAGATGTTCTATCTTTCAGACCTTTTACTTCACGTAATCGGATTTAGCTGAATATTAGCTGCCCCAGTCAATTTTGACTGGGGCATTTTTTTCATCTGAATTTAATTGGTGGGAATGAAAAAGACTGTATTAACTATGGTTTTCAACTTGAACGGCTTTCTGGCTGAACCATATATCCAGTTTTTGTTGTAGTTTATCGATACCGATTTTTTTCGGGGCTGAGAAATATTCCACTTGAATATCCCCATTCAGCGCGAGTAAGGTGTCACGAACCTTATTCAGTTGACTTTTACGGGCGCCAGATGCCAGTTTGTCGGCTTTAGTCAATAACACCATAACCGGTACTTGCATTGCGACTGCCCATTGGATCATCTGCTGATCAAGATCTTTCAATGGGTGACGGATATCCATCAGTACGACCAGCCCGATCAGGCATTCACGTTTTTGTAGATATTCACCCAATGCTTTTTGCCATTTGCGTTTCATCTCTTCTGGTACTTCGGCATAGCCATAACCCGGTAAGTCAACCAGGCTAATACCTTCTTCTACTTCGAATAAATTGATGAGTTGAGTTCGGCCAGGCGTTTTACTGGTACGGGCGAGGCTTTTCTGTTTCGTCAGAGCATTCAGAGCGCTAGATTTACCTGCATTTGAGCGACCGGCAAACGCGACTTCAATGCCCATATCTTGAGGCAGATGGCGAATATCAGGTGCGCTCGTGATAAAACGGGTCATATGATAGTTGTGGTTTTTGATGGTCAAAATGATTATCTCCCTGAGAAATGCGCCGAATATATGGCAAAGAAGATTATACCGATAGCCACTGTTGGTTGACAGGATTAAAAATAATGACATATTTCTGATGGGTTGAACTAAGCTTGCTATTTTGTTACTGATGACGCTCGGTTTATGAAATAAAATCTAACCTGTTATTGAAAGGATACATTTTTCTTCAAAGCACCAGTCGATTGATAGCGTAAATGTAGGTAAATATTAAGCACGATGTTGAAGAGATTATTAGAATTAATTCAGTTTGTGTTGTTGACCTTAATAATATAGGAACCCAGAATGTTTAAACGTATTTTAGTAGCACTTGTAACTGCATGCTCTCTGAGCGCAATGGCGCCTCTGGCTTTGGCGGTGGGAGAAATCCACGTGAAGCTGACAACAACGGAGGGTAATATTGAACTGGAATTAAATAATCAGAAAGCTCCAATTACAACGAAAAACTTTATTGAATACGTCAATGAGGGTTATTACAACAATACAATCTTCCATCGGGTAATCCCTGGATTTATGGTGCAGGGTGGTGGTTTTACCAAAGATTTGCAGCAAAAAGCGACTAAAGCTGCTATTAAAAATGAGGCAGATAATGGACTGCGTAATTTACGCGGAACTATCTCTATGGCACGTACAGCTGATAAAGACAGCGCCACCAGCCAATTTTTTATTAATGTAGCGGATAATGCTTTCCTTGATCACGGTCAGCGTGACTTTGGCTATGCAGTATTTGGTAAAGTCGTAAAAGGTATGGATGTTGTGGATAAAATTTCTCAAGTCAAAACGGAAAATGTTGGTCCATATCAGAATGTACCGGTTAAACCTGTTGCTATTCTGTCTGCGGAGATTATTCTTTAATTTTTTCTATTACTTTGGCTGTGGCAGTTTCTGGTCTTCCGGTTAACTCTCATCAGATTAACAAACTGGCCTGCATTAAATGCAGGCCAGTTTCACTGTCATTCATACATCTTTTGGGTAAATTCTTTATTTACTTCGGTTCGTGGATAATATCTGTCTTTGTAACATTTCTTCTCTTTACTCTCACAATGTATGCCGTTACTTAAAGTGTAAGATGAAAAGTCGATATCTTTTCCATCACCAAACTCTTTTTTCAGGTGTTTTGCCGCTCTTTTCCCTAAATACCTTTCGGTTAATTTTAGCGATAGCCCTTTTTGATCAGAGCAATATTTTCCTTTTTTATCACAAACCACCCCTTTTTCCGGGAAGAAAATGTTAGCAGTTTTAGTAACAGCCAGCGTGGAGAAGGACAGTAAAAAAAGAGATGCTATAATCAGTTTTGTCTTCATAACAATTACCTTTACTTATTGAATATCAAAATAGAGCATATGTTTTGTAGGGTATGAGAGTAAGTTGATTAAGGAAAAAACAGCCATTGATTTTGTTGTACTATGCTACAAATATTGATGTGCTATGATAGCCGCCCCGTTGTCGCGAGGCCGTTTTATCTGGAGCCAGTTGTGCAGGATAAACAAATTGCAGGAGTGGCAGGGCAACAAATACAGCGATAAAAATGAGTAGGATAGACTCCTATGTTACTAATAATAGATAACTATGATTCTTTTACATATAACTTATATCAATATTTTTGTGAATTGGGTACAGATGTTTTAGTTAAGCGTAATGATGAACTGCAACTTGAAGATATTGAGAGATTGATGCCTACTCATCTGGTGATTTCCCCTGGCTCTTGTACCCCAAATGAAGCAGGAATTTCTCTGGCTGCGATTTCTCATTTTTCGGATAAGTTGCCGATTCTTGGTGTTTGTCTTGGACATCAGGCAATTGGGCAGGCGTTTGGTGCCAGCGTGGTAAAAGCCAGGGAAGTGATGCATGGAAAAACTTCTGCTATTCACCATAATCAGCAAGGTGTGTTCAAAGGGCTTAACCGGCCATTAACCGCGACTCGTTACCATTCATTGGTGATTGCCGCAGAGACATTACCAGCCTCATTTGAAGTCACCGCATGGAGCCAGCATAACGGCAATGTCGATGAAATTATGGGCATTCGTCATCGCACTCTACCGCTGGAAGGGGTGCAGTTCCACCCTGAAAGTATTCTCAGTGAGCAAGGTCACCAGTTGCTGAGCAACTTTCTGAGATATTAACCAGATACCGATAATTTCTTCATTTATCCATCTTTTTCATTTGCCCATCTTTGATTTTTTATGCATATTCAGTGATTATAATTTCACTTTTGAATGGCGTGTATATAGAAAACGGGTGGGAAAATGAAGGAGCATACCGCAGTAGATAGAAACGCATACGATCAAGTTATGTTGCCAATTTATTCACCAGCGCAGTTTATTCCGGTGACAGGGCAAGGTAGTCGTGTATGGGATCAGCAAGGGAAAGAGTATATTGATTTTGCGGGAGGGATTGCTGTTGTAGCTTTGGGCCATTGTCATCCTGCGTTAGTGGATGTTTTGAAGCAGCAGGGGGAGAAACTTTGGCATATCAGTAACATTTTTACCAATGAACCGGCTTTGATTTTGGCGCAGAAACTGATTGATGCGACTTTTGCTGAGCGGGTATTTTTTGCCAACTCAGGAGCAGAAGCGAATGAAGCGGCATTTAAACTGGCTCGCCACTATGCCATTACGCGTCACAGTCCCTATAAAACCAAAATTATCGCATTTCATCAGGGTTTTCATGGTCGCACCTTATTTACTGTCTCCGTGGGTGGTCAGCCAAAATATGCTGATGGTTTTGGGCCAAAACCCGCGGATATTATTCATGTGCCTTTTAATGACTTAGATGCAGTGAAGGCTGTCATAGATGACCATACTTGTGCTGTTGTATTGGAGCCTGTACAGGGAGAAGGGGGAGTCACGCCGGCAGCACCGGCATTTATTCGTGGGTTGCGTGAGCTTTGCGATAAGCATCAGGTGCTGTTGGTGTTTGATGAAGTGCAAAGTGGGATGGGACGTACCGGTAAGCTATTTTCTTATATGTATTATGATGTTACGCCGGACATCATTACCACAGCAAAAGCATTGGGAAATGGCTTCCCTATTAGCGCTATGCTGACGACAGAGAATATTGCTTCAGCGATGACGCCGGGAACTCACGGTACAACTTACGGCGGTAATCCGTTGGCTTGTGCAGTTGCAAATGCTGCTTTTGATATTATTAATACACCAACAGTTCTGGAGGGAGTTGAGAAACGCCATAATTTGATGATGAATTTTCTGAATGATATCAATCAGAAACATTCGATATTTGGTGAAATCCGAGGAAAGGGTTTGCTGATTGGTGCAGAACTCAAAGCACCATATCAAGGAAAAGCCAAAGATATTCTGCAACTGGCGGCTGAAAATGGCTTAATGTTGTTGAGTGCGGGTGGTGATGTATTGCGTTTCACGCCTTCGTTGATTATTAGTGAAGAAGAGATTGCTCAAGGAATGGAGCGGTTAGAGCAGGCAATTAACCAGTTGGTGTAATTAAATATAAGAGAAATCAGCGCAGGATTATGCGCTGATTAATCAGGCGTTAACGTGTACCGTAAACAACAATAGTTTTACCGTGTGCGGAGATCAAGTTTTGATCTTCTAGCATTTTCAGAATGCGACCAACCGTTTCGCGGGAACAGCCAACAATCTGGCCAATTTCCTGACGCGTGATTTTGATTTGCATTCCGTCCGGGTGGGTCATTGCATCTGGTTGTTTCGCCAGATTCAATAAAGTTTGGGCAATCCGGCCGGTAACATCCAGGAAAGCCAGATTACCGACTTTCTCAGAAGTTGTTTGCAAACGGTTTGCCATTTGGGCAGATAAACGCATCAAAATATCCGGGTTTACCTGAATCAGTTGACGGAATTTTTTATAGGAGATTTCAGCTACTTCACAGGCGCTTTTGGCCCGTACCCAGGCTGTACGCTCTTGCCCCTCTTCAAATAATCCAAGTTCACCAATGAAATCCCCCTGATTTAAATAGGAGAGGATCATCTCTTTGCCTTCTTCATCTTTAATCAAAACCGCAACAGAGCCTTTTACGATGTAGTAAAGCGTCTCTGCTTTTTCGCCTTGATGAATAAGCGTACTTTTAGATGGATATTTATGAATATGGCAGTGTGACAAAAACCATTCAAGAGTGGGGTCTGTTTGTGGCTTGCCGAGAACCATTCGTTTCATCCTCTGTTGTTATCGCTGCCTAAATAACACGAGAATCTAAAAGTTTCTCGTCAGGCTGGCTTATAAAGACACTAGCTTAACATTAGTTTGTTGAAAAACCGACAGGTAAGGGTTTTATATAGGTTATCTGAAATTTGAACCCTAGGGTATTGATCTTAACCTATATATACCTGGCCCACTTCTGTTTTTAACACAGGAAAAGGCTTCTGTCTTGTCTTGTATTGTTTCAGCATAATAAACCGCTCATTAGATTGCTAGCTTAATACTGAAAGAGTAGGCTTGGATGCAAAGAACGACTTAAGAGGTATTTATGCAAGCGCGGGTAAAATGGGTTGAAGGATTGTCTCTTTTGGGGGAGTCATCTTCCGGTCATCAGATCATGATGGATGGTAATGCCGGCGATAAGGCACCGAGTCCAATGGAAATGGTATTAATAGCAGCCGGTGGTTGCAGTACGGTTGATGTAGTTTCTATTTTGCAGAAAGGCAGGTATGACATCAGAGATTGTGAAGTAAAATTAACTTCCCGCCGTCGTGAAGAGGTGCCACGCTTGTTTACTCATATTAATCTGCATTTTATTGTTACGGGTAAGGATTTAATAGATAAAGCGGTTGAACGTGCAGTCATGCTTTCCGCGGAAAAATATTGCTCTGTTTCGTTGATGTTGGGGAAATCAGTTGAAATTACCCACAGTTTTGAAATTAAAGAGATAGATTGAGAAATTATTTTTGATTAAAAAATAACAACAGGTAACTAATTATCTCAGTTACCTGTTTTTTTAACTGAATAATATAAGATGCAAATTTTAAGTACTGGATTTGTTAAATTGACCTCAGGCGCTGATTAACAAATCTTTTCCCCTTCCAGTAATCGCTGTACCAATGGCGTCATAATTAATTCCATTGCTAATCCCATTTTTCCACCGGGGACCACGATGGTATTAATGCTTGAAACGAATGAGCCTTGTAACATTGCTAACAAGTATGGGAAATCAATTTGAGTCAGATCACGGAAGCGGATGACAATAAAACTTTCATCCAGTGATGGAATGGCTTTGGCTGAGAATGGATTGGATGTATCAACGGTAGGGACACGTTGGAAGTTGATATGTGTTCGCGAGAATTGTGGCGTAATGTAGTTAATATAATCATCCATAGAACGCACGACGGAATCCATCACAGCTTCCTGCGAGTGTCCTCGTTCTCCGGTATCGCGGACAAGTTTCTGTATCCATTCAAGGTTGACAATCGGCACGACGCCCACGAGCAGATCAACATGACTGGCAACATTATGTTGTGGTGTGACAACGCCACCGTGCAGACCTTCATAAAACAGCACATCAGTCTGCTTGGGTAAGGATTCCCACGGCGTAAAGGTACCGGGGAGCTGGTTGTAAGGGACGGCATCGTCATAGGTATGAAGATATTTCCGACAGCGGCCTTCACCGATTTCACCATAATCGATCATGGTTTTTTCCAGCATGCCAAAATCATTGGCTTCTGGCCCAAAATAACTGATATGCCTGCCTTGCTCTTTGGCTTTACGGATTGCGGCATCCATTTCAGGGCGGGTGTAACGGTGGAAACTATCTCCTTCTATCTGCGCGGCACTGATGTTAAGTTGCTGGAAAATCTTACGGAAAGCTAAACTGGTTGTTGTTGTTCCGGCACCGCTGGAGCCGGTAATTGCAATAATCGGATGTTTGACAGACATTCAGTAAACTCCATAATGTTAAGAATGGAACATTTCTTTTGGCACAATATTGATGCTCTCATGCAGTTCAGACCACACCAGCATAACATCTCCCCGTTTCAACTGACGGCGAATGTCAGCGACCTTCTGCTCCAGCGATTTTTCATCTTCTCCATAATCAGTGCCTTCCCGCAAGATAAAACTCTCTATCAAATTTAGCAGAGTTTCTGGTTCCAGTTGTTGCCACGGAATAATCATTGTGGTTGCTCCAGATAAGATGACAGCCAATTTGGGATGCGTTGTTCCAGCCACATTTGTGGTTTCTTCAACGAACCACTGACAAAGCCGACATGTCCACCATATTCTGTCATTTGATATTCAATATTTTTGGGTAACATTTTGAGATCAGGGACAACTTCCGGCGCCATAAAAGGATCGTCTTTAGCATGAATAATCAGCAGTGGCACAGTAATATCAGGCAGACGCGGCAGAGCACTGCACTGGCGGTAGTAGTCCGCTGCATTTTTAAAGCCGTGGATTTTTGCGGTTACAATTTCATCAAATTCTCGAATATGTTTCAATCTTTTTACCTGAGACAGATTAATGGGGAGTGAACCGGGGTAGCGTAACAATTTACGGGTGGCATTACGTTTCAGGCTATTAAGTAAATAGCGTTCATAAACCTGAGAAAATCCTTTTTCTATCCGCAGGGAACAGGCTGCCAGCATCAGAGGAGCAGAAACAATAACGGCAGCATTGATCTGAGCATCTGTTTTTTCTTCTGCCAGATAGCAGGCCAGCATATTACCGCCGACTGAATAACCTACGGCTGATGTGGGGGCATCACCGTAGGTCTGTTTTAACCAGCTTAGAAAATAACGGGCATCGCTTGTTTCGCCAGAATGATAGAGGCGTTTTTGGCGGTTTGGTTCGCCACTGCATCCGCGGAAATGCATGACAACACCAAGCCAGCCTTTTTTCTGGCAGACATGAAGTAAACCGTGGGCATAAGGGCTGTGAAAACTGCCTTCCAGACCATGAAACAGGATCAGTCGTGGCTTATGTGCTGCGGTGGCGGGATCTTCACTCCACGCCAGATCAACAAAATCGTTATCCGGTAAATTAAGTCGTTGCCAATAGGGTTGCAGTTCAGGATACCGCCGCACCAGACGCGGGAGTAGTGTCTGCAAATGCGGATTACTGGCTCCGGTGAGAGGACGAAAGATATCAGTCATAATGGTTTCGAGTTAAATTGATTAGTTATCTTGTATGGTGAATAACATACTGATATTTTCTGTGAAAGGGAAACGCCATTATTCAGGATGAAAGGTAACTCTTCATGACAGCAAGCCTAATTTTTTCATTAACAGCTTTTTTGTTTATTTCTTCCATTACGCCGGGGCCAAACAACATGTTGCTGACGTCATCAGGCGCTAACTTCGGCTTTATCCGCTCTTTGGGATTGCTCTTTGGCGTTGTTCTGGGCATGCAGACGATTTTATATCTGGCTGCTTTCGGAATAGCGGCGTTGCTGTTGGTCTATCCTGCTATTCACACGGTTATGAAAATTGCAGGTAGCCTCTATTTGCTGTGGTTGGCATGGAAAACAGCAACAGCCAGTTACCGACGTCTGGATACCAAAGATAGCGCTGTTATTAAGCCAGTGCGGTGGTATCAAGGTTGGTTATTGCAGTTTTTGAATCCGAAGGCCTGGCTGATGGGGTTGGGTGCGGTTGGCAGCTACAGTATTGCTGGTGATCATTACCTCTATTCCATCATCGTGATCAGTGTCGTGGTGATGTTTATTAATTTCTTGTGCGGCTTGGTGTGGGCGGGTTTTGGTTCGCTGATAGGGACGTTACTCCGTAGTCGCAATGCTTGGTTTCTGTTCAATATCATGATGGGCGTATTAACGGCAACTTGTGTGCCATTAATCTGGATTGGGTAATTTAACCTCAGCTTCGTTTAAAAATAGCGATATCACAATCCCGTAAATTCAAGCTCGGTTTTTTAGGTTGGAATGTATAAACAATTAAGCCAGCGACGATTTCCAATAAAAAACCGAGCTGACTGCGGTGTCTTGAATGCGCTATCTGAGAAATATTTTTGAGCTGATCCACGAC
>NZ_JAJAFY010000065.1:0-21148 GCF_025384885.1 Photorhabdus kleinii | reverse complement strand
CATCAATCATGAAAAATCGGAGTAACAAATGTTCACTTGTTACCGTCAGACTAGTATTTTTCCCGAAAGCCTTCGGCAATTTTTTCCAGCTCGTTCATTAAATGGATATCCCTGTCCGTTTCAGCTACATCATTGGGCTTGTTGTGATCCCAGTGTTTGATAATCGCGATTAACAGATAGGTGTTGGCGTCGAAAAAACCAAGGCAATAAACCAAAACATAACCACTGGTTCGTTTAAATTGCGCCAGTTTGAGTGGAAATCCTTTGTCTTTGAAATGCAGGTGCTGCAATTCAAGGTAAGATCGATTATGCGTAAACCGGTAGGGAACGTCTCGACCAAAGGTAATGGGTAAGCCTTTTCCCTCTTTATAGGCCCGAAAGTCATCAACCAGCGCCTTGGTTTTCTGTTCGCCTAAAGCCTCTTTTAAAACACGGTGCGTGAATATTCTTATCACCGCAGAGTTTCCTTTTAATTGCTTATTGACTTTTCCGTTATTTTCTTTATTTCATTTTCACTAAGGTGAAAATGATCTGCTGGAGACGAAGGGCGCTGTTCATCACCAGCAGATCACTAAAGATTGGTCGTGTCCTTTCTTCGGAGAGATAGGTCCATATCTTACGACCATTCTTCGTAGTCCCCGGCCATTCCCTCTTTGATTTTTGCAGCCATCTTAGTGGTTATTTTATTCATATTTAGCCCTTCTCCGGTGAAATTGGCCGGGATGCTTTTCAATTCCGTACTTCCCCGTTGTGCATATTCACAAAGCGTGCTCATCTCTTCAAAAAGTGCGGCAGGAACGGCGTAAAACTGGATCTGATTGTTAGATGAAACAGCAATAGCATCTCCCTGGGCTTCTGCCAGTGCTGCACTGGGATTGGATTTAAACTTACTGATAGCTGTTGTGTAGCCACACATGACTTTCTGCAACATGGTAAACCTCCATTCAGAAAAATTATAAAATATACTAAATATAGGGCTAAATATAGCTCTATATTTAATCTGAAACCAGTATCTTGTAGACCGTTTATCGGCCTATCTTTAGCTGTTTGGCAATCTTTGAGGTTCCCATAGATAAAGAGTTTCAAGAAACCGATTTTAATAACGTTTTCAACCGGGGAATAAACTTTTTCATAAACCGATTAAATCATTAAAAATAGGGGGTAACAAAATCCGCAACCAAATGATTTAAATGAATATTAACCAGGTTATTTGCGGTATTATTATGTTGCATTTATTATGCAAAACCAACACCTTAAATACGCGGGTTTAAATTTTTTTACATTGATTTAATCATTCCAATAACGTTGTTTTTCTACGGTTTTATTTAAACGTTTAAATGCCCGTTTAACTGTTCTGGCTGATTAATTTGCCAGACTTTTACCATCGTTGATGCAATAAAGCATTATTAAAGTATCAGAGAAAACGAATCAGCCGATAACACGCTATCAAAAGTTTCCGATAAAACGAAATTTTAAATGGGTTGGTTAGCAGTCTGAGTTCCCTCAAAAAGAGGGAACTATCAGGTGAGAAATCAGAATTTCTGGGAGATACTGAATTTAATGTTACGTCCAATCCCGGAAACCGATTCACTGAGGTATGGGCGATAATCACGATTAAACAGGTTATTTACTGTGACACGTGCTTCAAGACCTTGCCAGAAATTGGGTTGCCAGCTGGCGAATAAGCCGTGCAGTGCATAACCTTTGCTTTTTGGTAATGCCCAATGACCTGCATCTGGATCGCCATCTGTAGGAGAACGGTCTTGTTTGCGAATGAAATCACCAGTCCAACCAACAGCCATTTGCCATTGAGGAATTTTTACACCAAGCATTGTATGGGCAGAGGTAGGTGGAATATCTCTAAGCCAGGTTTTACGGTTCCACCACGGATTGATAGGAGAGGTATCCCTTTGCCCACGGATTGTTGAGAAAGAGAATTTGCCAAATAGGTAACTACTATCATAGAAGGTTTCGATTTCTAGCCCCTGAATGGAGTATCCCGGTAAATTACGATAATTGGGTAAGGGCTTGCTGCAAGCGGATTCTGGTGCGCCGTTTGCTTGAGCTTTACAGTGAATCTTACTGCGACCAGTAAATATTTCGTCTTTACCTCTGTTGTAGAATAGAGTGGTGCGGATCTGTAAACTATCCTGAGCTGTCAGCAGATTATTAAAATCCAGAATTGCACCGAAGCGGAGTCCAGTCATTCTTTCTACATCTAGATTACGACTGGTGGCTGTAACACTTGACTGTGCATATTGTACTTCATATTGCTCATCTACCAGTGGGGCACGCCATGTATGGCTAATATCAGAAAATAGTGATAGGTTTTGTGTTGCTTTCCACATAATACCTAAATGAGGAGACCAGCCGGTATAGGTGACGCTGCTATAATCGTGGCCTATTTTGGGCGATTTATCATTATAAACGGCAGCAATGTTTTCCTTGCCCGTATTTTTGATATGGTCATAGCGAATTCCCGGTGTGACGGTGACACTGCCAATAGTCATTGCATCTTGTAGATAGAAACTATGAGTTTCTTGTTTTCCTGATGGCATTTGATATGGTTGGAAATAGCCATAATTATAGGCTGGATTTTTACTCTGATTTTTGTAATACATTAATGTGTTACGCTGATTTTTATGCCAACGAACACCAGTTAGGAGCGTGTGCTCTATCGCTCCAGTCATAAAAGCCATTTTATTATTGATATCAACAAGATTATCCACATAGTCGATCCAACTTTCATTACCAAGATTTCCTATGCTAGCAACTGCTCCTGCATTGACTGGCCGCTTATCATGCTGTTCTGTTTTCGAATAGGCATAAGTTGCTGTCAGGTTAAGTAACGGATTGTCTTCTGGTGCAATATTCCATTTAGCAGTGTAATTTTGGTCTGTTTGATCACGATAAACCAGCTTACGACGCCAGGCTTCATCCCAACCATATTTCTTAATATGGGCCTCTGATGGAGTAACTATTTCATCGCGTTTTGCTGCCCACGGCTGCCAACCATCAGAATCAGAACGCATAGCGGAAAGTGTTAATGTATTAGCATCGTTCAGGTAAAAATTCGTTTTCAGTAAGTAGGATGCCTGATCACTTTTAGAGAATGCAAAACGGGTGCCATCCGGTCGTTTAATGTTGCCGCCATCTCGTTTGCTCATATATAACAGGCCGTCAGCAAAGCCTTCTATTGTCCGGCCATAGACTGCGCTGCTATAAATATTTTGGCGATCATTGGTGTGATAACTGTATTTCAACAATCCACCAAAATCTTCTCCAGGCCGTAATAAATCACTGGCATCTTTGGTGACAACTTTAACTGTTCCGCCAAATCCGCCATTACCATCAAGTAGATTATGTGGGCCTTTATCGACATCGACTCGCTTGATTAATTCTGGCTCAATAAAGATAGAGCCTTGGCGATATTTCTCGAAACCTTTTGGTGCATCATCCAGAGTGACTTTAACGTCTTCGGTATCGCCCATTCCCCAGATATTCAAAGTTTGGCCGCCTGGACGAGGCGATCCTGACATAGAAACGCCGGGGAGTTGATCGAGCAGCTCGGCAATATTATCTGCCTGGGTGCGTTCAATATCCTCTTTTTTCAATACTGAGCTTCCAGCACTGACGCTGTTATTCAATCCGCCAATAACAGAAAGTGTGGAAAGTGTGATGACTTTCTCTGATTTTTCCGGTTTTTCTTTTGATTTTTGCTCTCCATTTTCCTGGGCGGCCAGATAACCTGGCAGGCCAGTACTCAGCATAATTATGCTGGATAAAGCATAATGAAGAGTGCGATTAATTGGTTGTGTAGTCGCTGTAGCTGAGGTTTTTTGTGGTTTCCCGCTATTTTTCATTGTTATAAGCATCCTTGAAATGTCGTTAAATAGAAAAGTTGCACTTACAGGATAGGTCACTTAACGCAAGGAATCGGGCAGTAAAAAGTTAATAACGGTATTAATTATTTTGTTGTTCAAGATATCTTCAAATCTGAGCTAAAAGCATCTGTTAACAATAACTCTTGATGTTGTTACTAGATTGCTCTTGAGTCTATTTTTATGTATGTTTATACAGTCATTGTTGATAGGCTAAAGCAGAATGCGAAAGATTATTCATATTGATATGGATTGTTTCTACGCAGCTATTGAAATGCGTGATGATCCGTCACTTCGTCATATTCCCATTGCTGTGGGCGGCAGTGCAGACAAGCGGGGTGTTATTAGTACAGCTAATTATCCTGCCCGTCGTTTTGGAGTACGTAGTGCAATGTCTACTGCAATGGCGTTGAAACTCTGTCCTCAGCTTAAAGTTCTTCCGGGGCGTATGGCGCTATATCGGGAGGTTTCCCGGCATATCCATCAGATATTGTCTCGTTATACTGAGTGGATAGAGCCTCTGTCATTGGATGAAGCTTATCTAGATGTCACTGATAGCCATCATTGTTATGGATCTGCCACGCTTATCGCACAGGAGATCCGTAAATCCATTTTTGATGAATTACAATTGACGGCATCAGCCGGTATTGCGCCGGTGAAATTTTTGGCAAAAATCGCTTCTGATATTAATAAACCGAATGGGCAATATGTCATTCCTCCTGATCGAGTGGCTGATTTTGTTAAGGTTTTACCTTTGCGAGAAATTCCGGGGGTTGGCAAAGTCATGGTGCAACGGCTGGCTAATATGGGGCTGGAAACCTGTTCTGATATACAAAAATATGACGTGATTGTTTTGGTGAAACAATTGGGGAAATTTGGTCAGGTACTTTGGGATCGTTGTCACGGTATTGATGAGCGATTAGTGAATCCAGACCGTCTGCGAAAATCAATTGGTGTGGAGCGGACACTTGCGAGAGATATTCATCAATGGGAACAGTGCACTGAACTAATAGAAAGTTTATATCTGGAATTAGAAAAACGGTTGAATAACGTTAAACCTGATCTGCGGATTGCCCGTCAAGGGGTGAAACTGAAATTTGATGATTTTCAACTAACCACTCAGGAGCATGTTCATCCACTATTGGATAAGCAGGATTTATTGCAATTGGCCCAGAAAACATGGACCTCTCGTCGGGAAGGGCGTGGCGTTCGTTTAGTGGGTTTGCACGTAACTTTGCAGGATCCAGAAATTGAGCGGCAACTTTTATTTGAATGGTAACTTGCTTGAATGGTAATTCCCCTGCCATCACATTGAGGCAGGGGAGAGCTGATTAAGCTTTTTCAGGAATAGCTTTCAGAATTGCCGTCAGCAGTTGCCAATATTGCCCGACACTCTTGATGTGCACCTGTTCGTCAGGAGAGTGAGCGCCCGTGATGGTTGGTCCGATAGATACCATATCCATATCAGGATAAGGTTTCTTGAATAGGCCACATTCTAGTCCGGCGTGGATCACCATGATATTAGGTATCTTGTCGAATAACTGCTGATAAGTTTCACGTACTAAGTGCATTACCGGAGAACTTGCATCTGGCTGCCAGCCGGGATAATCACCTTTAGCGGAAATCTCAGCATTCGACAGTTGAGCTAGCGAAGAGAGCATACCTATGACATAAGACTTGCCGCTGTCGATAAGCGAACGGATTAAGCAAATGAGATTTACCTTATCTTGTTCCATCGCCACAACGCCCACGTTTAGCGAAGTTTCTACTACACCTTTGATGACATCACTCATACGGATAACACCATTAGGGGTACTGTTTAGCAATGAGATAAAACGGCTTTGGCAGTCATCAGTTAATGCCTGAATGTCGGTTTCGACCTCTTCCAGTAATACAGTCAGGTTTTTCTCAACGACGGCATACTCATTTTTCAGTATACCTAAGTACTCATCTTTCAGTTGAGTAAGCTGTGCTGCTTTATCGGCAGGGATAGCAACAATAACATGGCCTTCGCGTGGAATGGCATTACGCAGCGTACCGCCTTGGAAGTCGAGCAGTTTTAGCGCCAATTCCTGAGTATGGGCGGCAAGGAAGCGAGCCAGTAGTTTGTTGGCATTACCCAGTCCTAAATGAATATCACAACCGGAATGCCCGCCCTTTAGCCCTTTGATTATCAGTTTTAGTGTTTTGTAGTTAGCCGGAACAACTTCACGAGTCAATGCTAAAGTGGTGGTAAAATCGATACCTCCAGCACAACCCATGTAGATTTCCCCTTCTTCCTCTGAATCGGTATTGATTAAGATATCAGCTTGCAGCCAGCCCGGTTGCAAGCCAAAAGCGCCATCCATTCCGGCCTCTTCTGTCATGGTCAATAAAACTTCTATAGGGCCATGTTTTACATTGTCATCAGCCAGTACAGCCAACGCTGATGCCAGGCCAATACCGTTATCAGCTCCCAGAGTTGTACCTTGGGCAGTAACCCATTCACCATCAACATAAGGACGGATAGGATCTTGAGTGAAATCGTGTACTGTATCGTTGTTTTTCTGCGGCACCATATCAAGATGTGCTTGCAGAACAACCGCCTTACGATTTTCCAACCCTTTACTGGCTGGCTTTCTGATCAGAATATTGCCGACTTGATCACGTTCAACGTGCAACTCTTTTTCTTGCGCCCATTGAACAATGTGGGTTGCCAGGGCTTCTTCATGATAGGAAGGGTGAGGAATAGAGCAGATTTTGGCAAAGATGCCCCATAGAGGTTGAGGGGATAATTGTGATAGTTCTGATTGTAATAGTTCTGACACGACGAATCTCCTATGACTGCATCTCAATTAAGATGGAAATACTACTCTCTACCCGATAAATAGTTTTTATACCCGTCATCTTTCAAGTTGCCTCTTTGTTGGCTGCGCTCACTCACCCCGGTCACATAGTTTGCTATGCTCCCGGGGATTCACTCCCTTGCCGTCGCGATGCATCTTGAAATCCATTGGGTATATATGATGAGCGCTTAACGCCATGATGTTATTGGACTCAGAATACCACTTTAGTTTTGTTAAGAATAATACGATTCATCGATTCCTTGTTTCCGCTAGTTTTTACAGACCTAAGTCACTATAATTCGCGCAACTTTTTTTGCCAGATGCTTTTCTAAAGTATTTTTAAGTTGTCGGGATCAATTTTTATGAGCGAAAAATATGTCGTAACTTGGGATATGTTGCAAATACATGCCCGTAAATTGGCGCAACGTTTACTCCCTATCGAACAGTGGAAAGGTATCATTGCCGTTAGCCGGGGTGGTCTTGTGCCTGGGGCGCTTTTAGCGCGTGAATTGGGTATCCGTCATGTAGATACAGTCTGTATTTCCAGCTATGACCATAATAATCAACGTGAACTACAAGTTCTGAAAAAAGCAGAAGGTGATGGTGAAGGTTTTATCGTTGTGGATGATCTGGTTGATACTGGAGGTACTGCTCAGGCCATCCGTGAAATATATCCAAAAGCCCATTTTGTGACTATTTTTGCAAAGCCGGCAGGCCAACCTCTGGTTGATGATTATATTGTTGATATTCCTCAAGATACTTGGATCGAGCAACCTTGGGATATGGGTGTAGTATTCGTTCCGCCAATTTGTGAAGGTAAATAACGTCAGCATTGTTATGGCAAACCAGAACCTTTCAGAATCACTTTTTAAGCCAAGACAAAAACATCAGGAAACTTCCACGCTGGTAAAGCACTGCCATCCCCGGTTAATTGCGGGTAATTACAGTACGTTGGATGGTAATAGTCATGGTAGTTGGTATCGTATGATTAACCGGCTGATGTGGATTTGGCGAGAAATTGATCCGTTTGAAATAGAAGAAGTGTTGTGCCGGATTGCCATGACAAACGCGCAGCGCAGTGATGATAATTTACTGGATACTGTGATTGGGTATCGTAAAGGTAACTGGGTTTTTGAGTGGTCACATCAGGCGATGTTGTGGCAACAGAGAGCGTTGCAGGCAGAGCAGATCTCAGAAGCTGGCAATTTCTGGTTGAAAGCGGCTAATTTGTATAGCATCGCTGGTTATCCCCATCTTAAGGGTGATGAGTTGTCTCAGCAGGCCGTCATTCTAGCCAATAAAGCTTATGAAAATGCGGCTCGTTGTTCTGGCTATCAGTTGAGGAAAATAGAGTTCAAACTCAAGGAAGGTGGTTGTGTGACTGGCTTCCTTCATCTGCCTCAGCAACTGCAAAGGCCTTCTCCAACTATTTTGGTTTGTGGCAGTTTGGATAATTTGCAAAGCGATTATTATCGGCTATTCCGTGATTATCTGGCGCCGCTTGGATTTGCGATGTTAACTGTGGATATGCCCTCGATTGGTTACTCTTCACGTCTGAGGCTGACACAGGATACTTGTATTCTCCATCAACAAATCATCCATCAATTGGATGAAATTCCTTGGATTGACCACTCCAGGATTGGCCTATTTGGTTTTCGCTTTGGTGCCAATATTGCCGTCCGGTTGGCCTATTTGGAATTTAAACGTATCAAGGGTGTTGCAACTCTTGGCGCTATCGTTCATGAGTGGCTCAGCAGCGTTGAACGTCAACAAAATTCACCTTCGATGTATCTTGATATGTTTGCTAGCAGATTGGGTATTTATAATGTGGATGAAAAGGCGTTTCGTCTCGAACTCGGCTGTTACTCCCTTAAAAAACAAGGTTTGTTAGGTCGGCGTTGTTCCGTTCCTATGTTAGCGGGTTATTGGCAGAATGATATTTTCAGCCCGAAAGAAGAATCTAAGCTGATAGCAATGTCATCAATGGATAGTAAATTACTGGCTATTCCGACAACGCCTGTTTATAACAGTTTCAATAAGGCGTTATGGGAGATTAGTCAATGGTTGAAAAATAAAGTCTGTTGATGAAATTTCCGTTACTTGTTGATTATTAGCTGCTTTATTTTATAAAAATTTCATGCGCTTTCGGGTGAAGTGAACAGCATTAATTTGTTCTAAGCTCCTATATTTTTCAATTTAGCATTATGATGCCTGTTGGCATAACGCTTCTCTCCTGTTAAAACTGAGCACTGTTTTTTTAATTTAAATCTAATGGCAAAAATATGATGAATAGCAGCCAAACATTGGTTGTGAAACTGGGGACGAGTGTACTGACAGGCGGCTCTCGTCGCCTGAATCGAGCTCATATTGTAGAACTGGTAAGGCAATGTGCTCAGCAACATGAAAAAGGTCATCGCATTATTATTGTGACTTCCGGTGCTATTGCGGCAGGGAGGGAACATTTGGGCTATCCGGATCTACCTGCAACAATTGCCTCCAAGCAATTGCTGGCGGCGGTCGGTCAAAGTCGGTTGATTCAGTTGTGGGAGCAGCTCTTTTCTATTTATGGTATCCATGTTGGGCAAATGTTATTGACCCGGGCGGATTTAGAAGATCGCGAACGTTTTTTAAATGCCAGAGATACCTTACAGGCTTTGCTCGATAATCGCATTGTGCCTGTAATTAATGAGAATGATGCAGTTGCAACGGCGGAAATTAAAGTTGGTGATAATGATAATTTATCTGCACTAGCGGCAATTCTGGCGGGAGCCGATAAGTTGCTATTGCTGACGGATATTGAAGGGCTGTATACCGCTGATCCGCGTAGCAATCCAGACGCAAAACTTATCCCGGAAATTTATGACATCAGCGATGAATTACGTATGGTTGCCGGTGATAGCATTTCGGGTTTAGGGACGGGAGGAATGGCAACTAAACTTCAAGCTGCGGGGATTGCAGGTCGCGCTGGTATTGATGTCATTATTGCCGCGGGTAATAAACCAGATGTCATCTCTGATGTCATTGAAGGTAATCCAGTAGGTACTCGCTTTCATGGGTTGGAAAGCCCGATGGAAAATCGCAAGCGTTGGATTTTTGGCGCACCTCCAGCGGGTGAAATTATTGTAGATCATGGCGCTGAGACAGCAATCTGCGAAAAAGGCAGCTCTTTATTACCGAAAGGGATTAAAAATATTAAAGGTGATTTCTCCCGTGGAGAGGTTATCTGCATTCGTAGTCTGTCTGGTAAAGATTTGGCGCATGGTGTTTGCCGTTATAACAGTGATGCTCTACGTTTAATTGCAGGCCACCATTCACAACAGATAAGCCAAATCCTCGGTTATGAATATGGTGCTGTTGCGGTTCATCGTGACGACATGATCGTAAGTTAAGGATTTATAATGTTAGAACAAATGGGAAAGGCTGCCAGGGAAGCTGCATGGCAACTGGCACAGCTAAGTACAAAACAGAAAAATCAGGCATTAATCCGCATTGCAGATTTGCTAGAGCAGGAATGTGCAATCATTCTTGAAGCTAATCAGCTTGATATGATTCAGGCTCGTGAACAGGGCATGAGCGAAGCACTGTTGGATCGTCTATTATTGACGCCAGAACGTTTGACAGCGATAGCTCACGATGTTCGTCAGGTATGCCGTTTATCTGACCCGGTAGGGGAAGTCATTGATGGCAGTTTGCTTGACAGTGGTTTGAGGTTGGAGCGTCGCCGTGTACCGCTGGGTGTGGTCGGGGTGATTTATGAAGCGCGCCCTAATGTCACCATCGATGTTGCATCTCTGTGTTTGAAAACCGGTAATGCAGTTATTTTGCGTGGAGGTAAAGAGACTCATAACACCAATCAAGCGACAGTGAAAGTCATTCAGCAGGCACTTGAACAGAGTGGATTACCTACCGCAGCCGTGCAAGCGATAGATAAACCGGACCGTGAGTTAGTTATTCAGCTACTAAAAATGGATCGCTATGTGGATATGTTGATTCCACGTGGTGGGGCAGGGTTGCATAAGCTGTGCCGTGAGCAATCGACCATTCCAGTTATTACGGGTGGAATTGGCGTTTGTCATACCTTTGTCGATGAAAGTGCTGATTTTGCTAAGGCATTAACTGTAATCACTAATGCTAAGGTACAACGGCCAAGTGCCTGTAATGCTTTGGAAACCTTGCTGGTACATCAGAAGATTGCGGCTGATTTTCTGCCTGCATTGAGCAAGCGCATGGAAGAACAGGGAGTTACTCTGCATGCGAGTAAATCAGCAATGGTGTTTTTGAAAGATGGACCTGCTAAGGTCGTGGATGTTACAGAAGCAGATTACTGTGATGAGTGGTTATCTCTGGATATGAATGTGGAAATTGTTAGTGATATGGGGCAGGCAATTGATCATATTCGTACATATGGTACGTCCCATTCTGATGCTATTTTGACTCAATCTTTGCACAATGCTGACTATTTTGTTCGTCAGGTTGATTCTGCTGCGGTTTATGTGAATGCTAGCACTCGTTTTACTGATGGTGGCCAGTTTGGCTTGGGAGCGGAAGTTGCCGTTAGTACGCAAAAACTGCATTCCCGTGGTCCAATGGGATTAGATGCGCTGACTACGTATAAATGGATTGGTTATGGAGATGATTTAATCCGTAAGTAATGTGTTTACTGTTACCCCAGAAGCGTGTCTGGTTATATTGAAGTTTCGGTAAGATCATGCTTTTGGGGTAGCTTTTACCGTATATATTAACTTTTAATTTTACGTTGATGTAAAGTTCTGGTTACTATAGGCGTTAATATATTTTTAACGATGAAATTTATCAAGGATATCAGGCAGTGAACCAAATATTATTTATTGTAGGTGCACGTGGGGCAGGAAAAACGACGGTTGGAAAATTATTAGCCAATGAATTATCGTACACATTTATTGACACTGATCACCATATCCAACAAACCAGTAACATGACCATTGAGGATATTGTTAACCAGCAAGGATGGCAACAATTTCGGCAATTAGAAAGTCAAGCTTTACAACAAGTTACTCAAAGCAATTGTGTTATTTCTACCGGTGGTGGGATCATTCTTTCCGCTGAAAATCGCCAATATATGCGACAAAATGGCACGGTGATTTATCTTCAAGCTTCAGCGAGCATTTTGGCTGAGCGATTAATGCAGCAACCAGAAAGTACCCAACGCCCTAGTTTGACGGGAAAATCTATTATTGAAGAAATGGAAGAAGTGCTTGCCGCCAGAGAAAATCTCTACTGTGAATGTGCGAACCATATTATTAATGCGCAACTTTCACCGGAAAAAATTACAACTTATGTGAAAGAAATTATGTTCTCTGGAATAGTTTTCTGACACTATTTTAGTATTTTTTATAGAGAAATAGGAATATTACAGTGTCGAAGAATAAATAGTATCTTCTATTTATTTTTTCAAATGGGTTGAGATACGAATATGTTGTTTAAATTTCTAAGGCTTGTTTTTCGTTTAATGTTTCGTTTAACAATAGAAGGAGATATTAAACAATTTAACCACCCCAAATGCCTTATCACGCCTAATCATGTCTCTTTTCTTGATGGTGTTTTGCTGACACTTTTCTTGCCGGTTAAGCCAGTATTTGCTGTCTATTCCAACATTGCAAATCGTGGTTTTATGAAACTGGTAAGGCGCTATGTTGAAATAGTTCCCTTAGACCCAATAAATCCAATGGCTGTCAGGATACTGGTTAAGGAAATAGAAAAAGGACGACCAATAGTTGTTTTTCCTGAGGGAAGAATTACTGTTACCGGTTCTTTGATGAAAATCTATGATGGGGCAGCTTTTATTGCGGCGATATCCGAAGCCGTTGTGGTTCCTGTTCGTTTTGAAGGGTTAGAAAGAACCCTATTCAGCCGATTAAAAGGTATTTTCAAACTTCACCTTTTTCCGAAGGTGACAATGAAAATCCTGCCTGCGACACAATTGCCGATGCCGGATGCGTCTAGTTCGGAGCAACGACGTCGTTTAGCCGGTGAGCGTTTGCATGAAATAATGATGAATGCACGAATGGCGACCCGACCGCAAGAAACAATATTTGAATCTTTATTGGTTGCACGAAAACAATTTGGTCGTTTTAAGCCCTGTATTGAAGATGTTTCTTTTAAAGAAGAGAGTTATAACAGTCTGCTTAAAAAAGTACTGGCTGCCAGTCGTATTTTGCAGCGTTTTACCTGCCAGGGGGAACGGATTGGTTTTCTTTTACCTAATGCCACTATTATGGTCGCTGCGATATTCGGGGCATCTTTGAGAGGAAGAATACCGGCTTTACTAAACTATACAACCGACAGTCATGGATTGAAGAATGCGCTAGCGGTTGCCAGTATTAAAACTATCGTGACTTCCCGGCAATTTCTGAAAAAGGAGCGATTAACACATTTATCTGAGCAGGTTACTGAGATTAACTGGGTTTATCTTGAGGATTTGGAAGGTACAGTGACTTTTCTGGATAAATTATGGATCTTGTGGCACCTCTTTTTTCCGAAGCAAGCGATGGTGGCACAAAAACCAGATGATGATGCTTTGGTACTATTTACGTCCGGTTCAGAAGCTGTATCAAAAGGTGTAGTTCACAGTCACGCGAGTTTGTTAGCCAATGTGGAACAGATAAAAACCATTACTGATTTCAATCCACTTGACCGTTTTATGTCTTCTCTACCGCTATTTCATGCATTTGGATTGACTGTTGGCTTATTCACTCCACTGTTGTCTGGTAGTCGAATATTCCTCTACCCAAATCCATTGCATTATCGGGTAGTACCAGAACTGGTATATGAATGTAACTGTACCGTATTATTGGGTACATCCACTTTCCTGGAGAATTATGCCTATTTTGCTCATCCGTATGATTTTGCGCGTCTTCGTTGTGTTATAGCCGGTGTTGAAAAGCTTGCTGAAAATACTAAACAGATTTGGCAAGATAAATTCGGCATTCGCATTTTAGAAGGATATGGCATGACAGAATGTGCGCCTGTCATTGCATTAAATGTGCCGATGATGGCTAAGGTCGGTACTGTTGGGCGGATTTTGCCAGCAATGGAATCCCGTTTGATTCCGGTAGCAGGAATTAAGACGGGGGGACGTTTGCAACTACGTGGCCCAAATATGATGAAAGGGTATCTGAGAGTGGAAGATCCAAATCATTTAGAACCACCGGCGGCAAAAGATGAGCATGGGAATATTCAGTTTGATTGGTTCGATACTGGAGATATTGTTTCAATTGATGAACAGGGATTCTGTACTATCCTCGGTCAGGGGAAACATTTTGTTAAACAGGAAGAAATCGTGTTATTGGAAAGTGAAGCTGAATAGGAACAATAATCGTGAATGCATCCTCCGTTGTTCAACCGCTATTAACCCGCGGTATGAAAGCTGTATTGGTGTCGCAGTTTTTTTCGGCTTTTGCCGATAATGCGCTGTTGTTTGCGATCCTGGCGCAATTGAAAGCCCAGTTTTATCCTGACTGGAGCCAGCCAATATTACAGATAGTGTTTGTCTTGGCATATATCCTATTGGCGCCTTTTGTGGGGCAAATTGCTGATCGTTTCCCGAAAGATCGTGTGATGTTGTTTGCTAATAGCCTAAAGTTGTTGGGCGCGTTTACTATTTGCCTGGGATATGATCCATTTCTGGGTTATGCCTTGGTGGGCGTGGGGGCTGCATCATATTCACCGGCTAAATATGGAATCTTGGTTGAATTGACCGATGGTGATCGTTTAGTCAAGGCTAATGGTTTGATGGAGGCTTCAACGATAATTGCCATTCTTACGGGCTCTGTTGCTGGCGGTTTTTTGTCTGATTGGAATTTGGCTGTCGCACTGCTTGTTTGTGCACTGATGTATGGTATCGCTGTTGTCGCTAATTTCTTTATCCCTCGATTATCGGCGGTGCGTCAGGATAAAGGCTGGAATCTGAAAAAGGTGCTGACAGACTTTGCTTCATCTTGTTGTATTCTTTGGCATAACAAAGGAGCTCGATTTTCTTTAATTGGTACGAGTTTGTTCTGGGGAGCGGGTATCACATTGAGATTCCTATTGGTCTTATGGGTACCTGTTGTTCTGGGAATTTCTGACAATAGCACGCCGACAATACTTAATGTGATGGTTGCTGTCGGCATTATTATTGGTGCAGGTATTGCTGCCCGTTTCATCACCCTTAAAACAGTCCACCGTTGTATGCCTGCTGGTGTTTTAATCGGCGTGATGGTGGTCATTTTTGCTGTTCAGCAAAGTATTTGGGCTTCCTACGTCTTATTAATCACTCTCGGTATTTTTGGCGGTTTGTTTATTGTTCCACTGAATGCATTATTGCAGGAAAGTGGCAGACAAACGATTGGGGCTGGTTATGCAATTGCAGTACAGAATTTGGGTGAGAATATCGCCATGTTATTGATGCTTGGCTTGTATTCATTGGTTATTAAAATAGGCGTCCCGGTTGTTACAACAGGGATAGGCTTTGGTACTCTGTTGGCGTTGACAATCACGAGTTTGTGGATTTGGAACCGGTTTCAAAGAAATGGATCTTTTACCGGATAAAGAGAGTGTTATGAGTGAAAAAATTCTGACTCAGCTTAGTATTGAACTGGGAGAGAAGCTGAGACAGCAAAAACTGTGGGTGACTTGCGCTGAATCTTGCACCGGTGGCTGGTTGGCGAAAACAATTTCAGATATTGCCGGTAGCTCTGCTTATTTTGACCGAAGCTTTGTGACATACAGTAATAAATCTAAGCATCAGATGCTTGGTGTGTCAGAAGCCGTTTTACAGCAATATGGGGCTGTCAGTGAACAGGTTGTGAGAGAAATGGCCGTAGGAGCACTGAAAGCTGCGCAGGCAGATCTGGCGGTTTCGGTCAGTGGCATTGCTGGGCCTGATGGTGGCAGCGAAGAAAAACCTGTTGGTACAGTGTGGTTTGGGTTTGCATATCTAACGGTAAATGGGGTAGAAGTTGTGTCTCGCCGTTGTTGTTTTAATGGTGATCGAAATGAAGTACGCCTTCAAGCTGTCATTTATTCTCTGAAAACACTGTTATCAGAGATTATATACCCAATGGATTTCAAGATGGATCGCGACGGCAAGGGAGCGAATCCCCGGGAGCATAGGTAACTGTGTGACCGGGGTGAGCGAGTGCAGCCAACAAAGAGGCAACTTGAAAGATAACGGGTATAAAAAATTAACTTGATGCTGTATGATTATACAGTATAATTACAAACAATGTTTTAGTATCAGAAATTATTCATCGGCAGTGAGAGAGCCCTTTCATTGCTTACGAGGGAGTAAAAATGGCTATTGATGAAAATAAACAAAAAGCACTAGCAGCGGCACTAGGCCAAATTGAAAAACAGTTTGGTAAAGGTTCCATCATGCGTTTGGGCGAAGACCGTTCAATGGACGTTGAAACTATCTCCACGGGTTCATTGTCACTGGATATTGCATTAGGTGCTGGCGGCCTGCCGATGGGGCGTATTGTTGAAATCTATGGCCCGGAATCTTCTGGTAAGACAACGCTGACATTACAGGTGATTGCTGCGGCACAACGTGAAGGTAAAACCTGTGCGTTTATTGATGCTGAACACGCTCTTGATCCTATCTATGCTAAGAAGTTGGGTGTTGATATTGATAACCTGTTGTGTTCTCAACCCGATACGGGGGAACAGGCTCTTGAGATCTGTGATGCGTTAACACGTTCCGGCGCTGTTGATGTCATTATCGTAGACTCCGTTGCTGCCTTAACACCAAAAGCCGAAATAGAAGGGGAAATTGGTGATTCTCATATGGGGCTGGCAGCTCGAATGATGAGTCAGGCAATGCGCAAACTGGCCGGTAACTTGAAAAGTTCCAATACGTTGTTGATCTTTATCAACCAGATTCGTATGAAAATTGGTGTCATGTTTGGTAACCCTGAAACTACCACCGGTGGTAACGCGCTGAAATTCTATGCTTCTGTTCGTCTGGATATTCGCCGCATTGGTTCTGTGAAAAATGGCGAAGAGGTCGTTGGTAGCGAGACCCGTGTTAAGGTGGTAAAAAACAAAGTGGCAGCGCCATTTAAGCAAGCAGAATTCCAGATTATGTATGGCGAAGGCATTAACACTTATGGTGAATTAATCGATTTAGGTGTGAAGCATAAATTGGTGGAAAAAGCAGGCGCATGGTACAGCTATAATGGCGATAAAATTGGTCAAGGCAAAGCGAATGCTACCATCTACCTGAAAGAACATCCTGAAGTTGCTACTGAGCTGGATAAAAAATTACGTGAAATGCTGTTGCACAATGCCGGCGAATTCAATAGTGCTGCTTCTGATTATGAAGCCAATGAAAACGAAGAGATGAATAACGAAGAATTCTAATCTAATAATATCGGTAGTCTCTATTCTTATATTCAAAGCTGTAAAAGTTTTGTCATCAAACTTATACCGCGTTAATAATGACGCGGTTTCTTCTCTCAGAAAGCAAGTATTATCCATATTATGCGATCATGCTTTCAGAAAATACCTAGACGATTTACAATGCTGCCTGCGAATGGATGTATACCCAATGGATTTCAAGATGCATCGCGACGGCAAGGGAGTGAATCCCCGGGAGCATAGCAAACTATGTGACCGGGGTGAGCGAGTGCAGCCAACAAAGAGGCAACTTGAAAGATGACGGGTATATATGGGATTTTACTTCTAATAGAAGAACTTTTATCTTATCCCCACTTTGTTTATTCGTGAGTTGAAAATAGGTGATGGAATATCCCACCTAACCAATTCATAAATCTGTTTTTTCCAGCTTGATTTTGGGACAATTATGAGCAAAAGCACCGCTGAGATCCGTCAAGCGTTTCTCGACTTTTTTCATACTAAAGGGCATCAAGTCGTACCAAGTAGTTCTTTGGCGCCAAATAATGACCCAACACTGCTGTTTACCAACGCAGGGATGAACCAGTTTAAGGATGTCTTTCTTGGACAGGACAAAAGATCTTACTCCCGAGCAACAACTGCTCAGCGCTGTGTTCGTGCTGGTGGTAAACATAATGATTTAGAAAATGTAGGTTATACCGCACGCCATCATACTTTCTTTGAGATGCTGGGTAATTTTAGTTTTGGCGACTATTTCAAACATGATGCTATTAGTTATGCTTGGGAACTTCTGACGGGTAAAGATTGGTTTAATTTGCCTAAAGAAAAATTATGGGTGACTGTCTATCAGACAGATAATGAAGCCTATGATATCTGGAAGAATGAAGTCGGAATACCAGCAGAAAGAATTATCCGCATTGGTGATAATAAAGGTGCTCCTTATGCGTCGGATAACTTCTGGCAAATGGGTGATACTGGTCCTTGTGGCCCTTGCACTGAAATTTTTTATGATCATGGTGAGCATATCTGGGGTGGGCCGCCAGGAAGCACAGAGGAAGATGGTGACAGATATATTGAAATCTGGAATATCGTCTTTATGCAGTTCAATCGTCATGTTGATGGCACGATGGAGCTGTTGCCAAAACCATCAGTAGATACTGGTATGGGGCTGGAGCGTATCGCTGCTGTATTGCAGCACGTCAATTCTAATTATGAGATCGATCTGTTCCGTGATTTGATTACAGTTGTTGCTAATGTCACCGGTGCGACAGATGATCTGAGTAATAAGTCTCTGCGGGTTATTGCTGATCACATTCGTTCATGTGCATTTTTGATTTGTGATGGTGTTGTTCCTTCTAATGAAAACCGTGGTTATGTTCTGCGTCGTATTATCCGCCGAGCTATCCGTCACGGAAACATGTTGGGGGCTAAAGAAACCTTCTTCTACAAACTGGTTGCGCCATTGCTAGAAGTGATGGGAGCTGCGGGGGAAGAACTTAAACGCCAGCAAGCAATTGTTGAGCAGATCTTGCAAACAGAAGAAGAGCAGTTTGCTCGTACTCTGGAACGTGGTCTTCAGTTATTAGACGATGAACTCGCAAAACTGTCCGGTGATATTCTGGATGGCGAAACGGCTTTCCGTTTGTATGATACCTATGGTTTTCCTGTGGATTTAACCGCTGATGTTTGCCGTGAGCGTAGTATTAGCGTTGATGAAGCGGGATTTGCAGTAGCAATGGAAAATCAGCGTCGTCGTGCTCGTGAATCAAGTGGTTTCGGTACTGATTATAATGAATTGATCAAAGTTGATGAACGCAGCGATTTCTCTGGTTACGATCATAACGAACAGCAGGCAACAGTAACTGCTATCTTCCGTAATGGTGAATCAGTGAATCAAATTCAAGCGGGTGAAGAAGCGATTGTTATCCTGGATAAGACCGCTTTTTATGCTGAATCCGGTGGACAAGTTGGTGACTCGGGTATTCTGAGTAATACCAATTGTGCTTTTTGTGTTATTGATACACAAAAATATGGTCAGGCTATTGGTCATATTGGTAAGCTTGAAAAAGGTACCTTAAGTGTAAACCATACCATCAATGCGGTTATTGATATTGAACGTCGTGATGCAATTCGTTTGAATCACTCAGCAACCCATCTGTTACATGCTGCATTACGTCAAATTTTGGGTGAGCACGTATCACAGAAAGGCTCTCTGGTTAACGATAAATACCTTCGCTTTGATTTTTCTCACTTTGAAGCGATGAAACCAGAACAGATCCGTCAGGTTGAGGATTTGGTTAATGCCGAAGTTCGTCAAAATTCACCTGTTGTTACTGAATTGATGGATCTAGAAACAGCAAAAGCCAAAGGTGCAATGGCACTGTTTGGTGAAAAATACGAAGAGCAAGTCCGTGTACTGTCAATGGGGGATTTCTCCACTGAATTATGTGGAGGGACTCACGCAAATCGTACCGGCGATATTGGCTTGTTCCGTATTATTGCTGAATCTGGAACGGCTGCGGGTATCCGTAGGATCGAAGCAATTACAGGTAAAAAAGCGTTGGAATCTGTACATCAACAGGTTGATTTACTTCAGGATATTGCTCAATTGGTGAAAAGTGATATTCATAGCCTGAGTGAAAAAGTGCGGGTGACGCTGGATAGAACCAAAGCGTTGGAAAAAGAGCTTCAACAGCTTAAAGATCAACAGGCTGCACAAGAGAGCTCTTCTTTAGCAAGCAAAGCGAAAGAAGTGAAGGGTGTGAAGTTGTTGGTCAGTCAGTTAAGCAATACAGAGCCTAAGATGTTGAGAACGATGGTTGATGATCTGAAAAATCAACTAGGTTCAGCAATTATTGTGCTTTCCACTATAAGTGATGATAAAGTCAGCTTAATTGTTGGGGTCACAAAGGATCTGACGGCTAAAATAAAAGCAGGTGAGTTAATTTCCTCTGTAGCTCAGCAAATCGGTGGTAAAGGCGGTGGTCGCCCTGATATGGCCCAAGCAGGTGGTTCTGATATTGAAGCGTTGCCTTCTGCTTTGGATAGTGTGGAAGAGTGGGTAGTATCGCGGCTATAAGCGGTATTACCTGAGTTTAGAGGGCGCCATAGAGTTGTTTTTATGGTGCCTTGAAATCTTGTTGTGAAATTGTTAAAAGGTTGAGCGCATATTTATTTATTTTGGCTAAACTATATAGATAGGAAATGCGCTTAAAATTGCTTATACTTTAAGCATATACTATTGTTTTACGTTTTCACGGTGTTTGATGGATAATAGCGGGGAAACCGAAAGACCCGACTCTTTTAAATTTTCAAGGAGCAAAGAATGCTTATTCTGACTCGTCGAGTTGGTGAAACGCTCATGATAGGCGATGAGGTAACAGTTACAGTACTAGGGGTTAAAGGTAACCAAGTTCGTATTGGTGTAAATGCCCCTAAAGAAGTTTCTGTTCACCGTGAAGAAATTTATCAGCGGATTCAGGCCGAAAAATCTCAGCCAACAACTTATTGACTCTAAGTTGGCGTCCTATCTCTGTTAGAACCGGGCGCCATTTTTGAGGGATTTCACCTCTGTTGGTACTTTTTGTCTTGCTAATTTCTTAAACTCTTGTCTATTTTCCCATCTTTTTTGTTTTTCTATCGTAAGAACAGAATGTTCCTATCATGTTATTGTGGCGAATAATGATTTGCATGCACTTTAATTGAAGGTGTAATAGTTTGCTGCTGATAAAGTACACTTTTTGGTGTCAAACCACACATCTTGTGTGTGAAGTGTTCAAACAAACACGGGTTTAGAAAAATTGTTTGACTTATAAATCTGGGAAAGTAATATGTGCGCCACGCAGTGACGAGGAGCTTAAATAAAAGTTCTGAGTCGCGATTCGAGAGAAAGCGTACGGTGAGATGGCCGAGAGGCTGAAGGCGCTCCCCTGCTAAGGGAGTATGCGGTCAAAAGCTGCATCGAGGGTTCGAATCCCTCTCTCACCGCCATTTAAACCACGCATCCATAGCTCAGCTGGATAGAGTACTCGGCTACGAACCGAGCGGTCGGAGGTTCGAATCCTTCTG
>NZ_JAJAFY010000064.1:0-21527 GCF_025384885.1 Photorhabdus kleinii | reverse complement strand
GATACGGCGACGCGCCGCCGGCCAGCGCCTGACCGGGATTGTTCCCCGCTAAGCCCTGAATCGCTGCCGTGGCCGCCTGTAACGCTTTCTGATATTTGCCGCCGGTCCCCAGGCCCGAGTCATTCAGCGCCTGCGTGTAAGCGGTGTCATAAATTTGTTGGTTGATATCCGCCGAAGTCGGGTGTTGATTGCCCCGGTTAACCAACTTTTCTCTGGCATGGGTATTTTCATCCAAGCAGATCACCCAATAACATTCATCAAGATCATCTAATACCATCCAACGAGATCACCTAATAACCCCCTGTGTCAGCATAGTTGTCGCCCCAATTTTTAAGGAGAATTACTATGCCTGTACATGCAGTCCCGATTGATGTTAAAGAACAAGGGATTATTTGGCTTCAGCAGCCCGTCGTTTCGGTATCGAGAAACAACGGTTCCTGACCCAGCCAATTATGCGGGTGCAGGCGGCAAAGAGTCCGCACTGCCTCCCTACGACGCTCTGAACAACTGGCGGCTAAAAAGAAGATCCCAACTTTTGGGGTGCAGTTCATTGGGCTGGGATCTATGTCACTTGTATGATTTAACTAATTACAGGTGATTTCATAAAGCGTATCAGGTGGTGACTGATATTTCTCAAAGTCCGAATGAATTACTTCATATATCTCTGAAACATGGATTCTACGAGTAATTTCTATTTGATTACAATCAGTCAAAGCAATCACTAACTTTGTTACTTTACTAATTTCAACAGCATCGCTTAAAAAAGATAGCAAAATATCTAATCTTTCTTTCCCATTAACAGGAAATCCTATATCAGCCTCCGGCGCATAATCAATATAATCAATAAGATAGCTTGAGATTGTCTCTCCAGGAGAATCACCAATAACAAACGAAAAATAATTTTCTTCATGTTTTGGAATAAAATCCTCTGGAAAATTGTATAAAGTCTCTCTAGAAATCTGTTCGATCCCAAGATCATATTTTTTTTCACAAATATGAATTAGTTCATTAACCATATTTTTATCTGATAATTCAAAATATCCACGAACATCATTCGACATAAATCACCTACTTTTTCTCACTTATCCATTTACCAACAGGCTTACCATTTTTATCAATTTGGCGATAATATTTCCCTATAGGTTGTCCTTTATCATTGTATTCAAACTTATGTTCATGTGGTTCAGCTCTTCCATCGGCTCCTAACCCTATCTGTTTATGAGTACTCTGTTGACCATAATCCTCTCTGGAGAATACGCTGCCTCTAGAATCATAGTACGTAATACTTTTACTTCCATCCGCTCTAGATACTTCATAGACAGAGTTAGGGGCTGCCTTATTAGGAGCTTTACCTGAAGAAACAATAATGTGTTCAGTGACTATCTTATTTGTCGCAGGGTTTATCAGCTTCTCTTTTTCCAGATGCTGTCCAAAATTACTTGATCGATTTCCTTTTTGGCTGGAAGCAATGTTTTCTTTAACATTGTTAGCATCAATTATCGTTCCTTTTCCAACGCTGGTTTTACTATTAGGCTGCCCCCTATTACTAGCTGCTCCTCCAATAGCTCCGACCGCGGTTTCCAGCAACATCAGATTCCGTTGCTCTTCCTTAACGTACTGTGCCGCATCCGCTTTAGATAATCCGGCATTTTCCAGCTCTTTCTGCCTCAATTCCGTGTTGAAGAACCCGGAGAGTGGCCCACCGCCACCATTTAGCCAGCTGCTCTGCTCTGAACGGCCTATCTTGTCATTGGCACGATAGCCCGATACCGCCAGTTCTTTACCCAGCTCATGGTTAATAAAGGCCAGTTCTTCACGGCTCAACTCGCCATTCAACGCCATCTGCTTCAGGGTGTTGATGGTCGCATCACTGGCCTGCCGGTACTCTGTCCAGACTCCTTTACGGCAGCTATCATCCTGACATGAGGCCAGTTTATCGCGCATGTCCTCCACTGAAGGCAGACCTTTATCCAGAATGCGCTGACTCAGTTCTTTGGCCTTGCCGCACGCTTCCGGTGACATTGTGCTGCAATCCCCCAGTTTTCGGGAGGCTAGCGCATTATTCTCAACCACTATTGTCTATGTATGGTGATCTTTCTAATATCTCTTCAATTTTTTTCTTGGCTCTTAATACCCACTTTTTATCTAATACACCTAATATTTCCAGCTCCTTTTCAAAATAAGCCCTACGAAAATCTTTACTTTCATCATTCCTGTTTTTTAATTCATATTCAGATGCCATTTGGCTAGCTACATTTTCCATTATCCAATATAGAAGCTCATTTGAATCCTCAGTTGTTTGCCTAAATATTTCATATCCCCTTTCAGAGTAAATAATATGGTATTGATTATTATCAATAATTATATATGCAGAACCATCACTAACAGGCTCTGAATAAATTATCAATATTGATTTAGGTGCATTAATCTTAGCACCTAAAGACCTCACTTTTTCTTGTATTTCATTTATGGTTAGCATTCTTTACTTCCTTTACATATCCATTTTTTATAAGCCAATCAACATTCACTCTCTCAGGGAGATTCGGCAATATCTGAATTCCTCCTCCGGGCTGATCAAACGCAGGCGCAATTTTACCTTGCAGTACCGGAAGTGGTTTAATTACTTCATATTCATGGTATTTTCCTGCTTTAGAGCCTGGAGACAATGCTCGATTTTCATAAGGAACTCCTTTAGGAGATAAAAATGAGCCGTTTGCACTACCATATCTATCCAGTCTAGTACCTACAGCTAAAACATCTTCTTTCGGAGGTTCAGCAAATCCTAATTTAGGTGGCCAATTCCATTCAGTATTAGATTTTCTAAATTTATCATAGGATGAATACCCCCCCGATTCATTATCTGTTATAGCACTATCTTTATTAAAGTTTCTTGATGTTTTTTCCGAGCCAGATGATACTTCTTGATATTTACTCAAGGACAAATACATTTTTGCTGCCGCAAACTGTATCAGCTTCGCTTCACTGTTGGGGATCCCTCCGGCAACAATTTCCGCCGCTTTCTGTGGTGTCATCTGCTCATTTGATAACACGACATCCAACGGAACACCAAAGAAATTACCCCACGCAATAATCAAGCCTTTTGCCGGGTCCTGACCATCAGGGACCTGTCCTTTGAGGTAGTGAGTTAAGGCTGCGTTTATTTCTTCCGGTGTTGCCCCGGATTGAACCATTTTTTGAGCCAGTGAACCCGCGCCTTCAAAATGTTTAGCGCCTTCGGAACCAAACAAACTTCCCATGCTAAGGGCATTATTGTCCACCGAATTCTTCCCGGCCTGGGCCCCGGTAACTGCGCTCCCGGTAGAGTCACCGGCAATGCCGCCGGCCAGCCCGGCCGCCAGGGTGGAAAGGGTGCTGATAGTTTGCTTCTGCTCCTCCGTTAACTCACTGACTTTGGCCCCGTCGCCATAAAGCTGTTTAATCAGTACCTGTGCGGCCAGCTCACCGGACGCGGCACCGGCTGCTCCCGCCAAAGCATTGTTACCACTGACTTCCGCCGCCACCGCGCCCAAAATCGCATGGGCCAGCGTATTGGTGGCGATATCCACCTGATGGGTTTGCGGGTCAGTGGTCAGTTCTTTAATCACCCCGGCCAGATACGGTGACGCACCACCGGCCAGCGCCTGACCGAGATTGTTCCCCGCTAAGCCCTGAATCGCTGCCGTGGCCGCCTGTAACGCTTTCTGGTATTTGCCGCCGGTTCCCAGGCCGGAGTCATTCAGCGCCTGCGTGTAGGCGGTGTCATAAATTTGTTGGTTGATATCCTCCAGAGTCGGGTGTTTATTGCCTGCGTTGATCAATTTTTCTCTGGCATCAACTTGGTCCTGTTCACTGATATGATTGAGTTTCGCTTTCGCCGCTTGGGTGGCGATAATTTTCCCTTCCGTCCCGGCTATCTCGGTCATCTGGGCGCTGAGTTCGCCAATCAGTTGCGCCTGTTTCAACCGTTGTTGTTCCTTTTCCTTGTCAAATATCGGACTCAGGACATTGGCCGCATTATCGGTATCACGACTTAAGTTGGCGATATCCTGCGTCTGGTGGTCCTTATCTCGGATAATCAGGTTGCCGTCACTGACGGCGGCATGCGTGGTACTGCTGTCATGGCCCTGATTATGGGCCCCCGTCAGCGCATTAACCGCCAGATTATTCAGCACCTGACCGGTGGTCGGTTGGCCGAGGTTGACGCCTGCGCTTTGCTGCTCGACAGTAAAGTCCGCTTTATTGTGAATGTCTTTGAAGCCCAGTGTCCCGGTGTTGAGGGTGTTTTTGGCTTTGTCAGCGGTACTTGCTATCACCGCACCGTCTAATTGGGTGTGGTCGCCGACGTTAACCTGATAGCCGCCTTTACCGGCAAACAGCCCGGTCTGCTCCTGTACTGAATCGTAATTGCTGTGCAGTTTATTGCGGCTGGCATTGAGATTCAGGGTGCCGTTAGATTGCGGGCCTACGGTGGCGCTGACTCCGGCGCTGGCATTCTGTTGTCGGCTGTCATAACGCTGGCTGTCCTGCTCGCTGCTGAGGGTCAGATGACGTTTCACGTCGGCAGTAATCTGTTCGCCGCTGACTTGTGCCCCTTTCAGCGTGGTATCCCGGCCACTGTTCAGCTCGACGGTCTGTCCTGCGTCTAACGTGGTGTTATGGTGGCTGACGCCGTTGCCGTTTTCACGGCCGTTACCCCGACTGACATTGGCCGAAACATTCAGACCGGTGCCTCCCGGTCCGGCGGTCAGGCCCACGCCCAGCGAGCTGCCGTGGCTGCTGTTCTTACCGGTGGTCTGTTCGGTGTTCTGGCTGGACGAGAGCGTAATATCCCGACTGGCATTGAGTTGCAGGTCTTTACCCGCCTGTAACTGGCTGCCCTGAACGCGGATATCGCCGTTCAGACCTGATGTCCCTTTATCGTCACCGTGCGCCGTTATCGTGAGATTATCCCCGGCAGTGAGATGGCTGCCCTGTTGGGTGGTCTGACGGGACTGCTGTTCTGAACGGGAAGACTGACGACCGTAGGACAGGCTCACCCCGGCCAAATTGTTATTGCTGCTGTTGCCACCGCCCTGAGCTTCGGCCAGTCTGGCAGCCTGCGTCGCTTGCACTCCGCTGAGGGCAGCTTTGGTGTTTTGCAACGCTTTCAGGCGCGGGTCGGCAGTCTGTTGCGCTTCATGGGCCGTTTGCACCGCACTGTTGATGGCGCCCCCGGCAGCGCCACTCAATGCCACCGTTAAGCCGCTCTGTTTTTGTTCGGTTTTTGTCGTGGTGTTATTGCGGTTTTCCGCACTGGTGACCGTGACCTGTTGACCGGTCAGCGTCAGGTCCTTACCGGCAATCACTTCACTGCCGTGAACCCGGAGTTGTTCTCCCGCGTTGAGAGTCACGTTGCCCTGACTGCTGCCGACCGTGCTGCCTTTACTCAGCTGGCTGTCACTGTCGGTGGCGACTTTCTGGCTGGCTTTGCCAACGGTAAAACCAATCCCTCCGGTGCCCATCAGGCCGGATTTTTTCTCCTGCCGCAAATGGGTTTCATTGTGCGCTTCTGCGGCGGTGGCGACGGTAAGCTGATGACCGGCGTTCAGGCTGACATCCTGCGTGCCTGCCACATTGCTGCCGCTGATATGCAGGTCTTTACCGGCCTGTAAAGTTACTTTATCGCCGCTGAATGTGGTACTGAGCGCCTGCCGGTCATGCACTTCATCGTGGGTTTCCACCGACGACTTCGACAGCCAGCCTTTGCTGGTCTGTTTACTGTGCTCCACTAAGTCAGATGAGGCGGTACCGGTTGTCAATGTCAGGTTATTCCCGGCCTGCGCCGTCAGTTGTTGACCGGCATTGACATGGGCGGCGGTGGCGGTCAAATCCTGCCCGGCTTGCAGGGTCACCTCACCGGCGCCGGTTATCTGGCTGCCGATATCCTGTTGTTGGATCAGATGGCGATAGTTATCTTTCCCCCAATTCCCCTGTTCTGTGCGGTGCGTGTTTAGGGTATCCAGCGTCAGGTTACGGCCTGCCGTTATCTCGGTGCGACCGTCTTTACCGGCGTTCTTGATGTCACTGGCGGTTAATTGCACATTGTTGATGGCGCTCAGCGATAAGGCGCCCTTATCGTTCTGCACATAGATGCCCGCCGGACGGTCCAGCCAGCGGTTAGCCTCATCCCCGCGCACAGTTGATACACTGGTGATATCGCGACCTTTCAACGTTACCCGGTCATCCCCCTGAATCCGGCCGCCCCGGTTGGTGAGGGTCTGTTGGGCTGTCAAATCCACTTTGCCGCCGCGAATAAAGCCGCTGTTGGTCAGGTTGTTGGCCGTCAGTTGAGTGACGTCACGCCCGCTAATCGTGCCGCTGTTGGTGATATCGCCCTGATTGTTGAGGGCCACGGCATTACCGGCGAGGAGTGCGCCATCACTGCTCAGGTCGCCCTGACGGACGCGCGCATAAACCTGCGGCACGGTGACCACCTCAGTAGTGCCGTCCGGCAAAGTCACCGTTTGGTTAGTCAGCCAGATAATATCCGAAGTCAGCAATGCCATCTGCGCCGGACTCAAGGCGACACCTGGCGTTAACTGCTGCTGTTGGCCAAAGGCGATACCGGCATCCATCAGCGCTTTAAACTGCGCTTCGTCGTTATTGTAGCCCGGCAGATAGCGTCGGCCGGTCAGTTGGGTAATCTGGTCCCGAACCAAACGTTGTTCATAGAATCCATCGCCCAGGCGTTTGTGGACCAGCGCCGGATCATGCGTTAATTGTTGCCGCATATAGTCCGAGCCCAGCCACTGTTTGTATTGGATAAATTTCGGGTCGGTCTCGACCAAGTAGTGGCTGTCGCTGCCTGGCTGCACCGTATACAGGCTGTTATCCGGCAGGCGGGTATTGGGGGTCACTACACGTATCACCGGGTCGATTGTTTGCCCTTTCACCGTTTCCGGGGGCAGAGACAGTTCAAACGGCTGACCGGGGGGCAAGACCAGCGGCTGGTCGTTGATGCCCGTCACCGGCTTGACCGCTGTGGGAGCAGCGTGAATCTGGCCGGTCTGTCGGTCTGTAATCGTGATATCGGTGTTCTGTGGCCGGGTGTGGGCCTGCCAGGCCAGCGTTTTCAGGTCAATCGTTTCTGTCACCGGCGCGGGCGCATAATTGCTGCGGCTTTTCCCCTGCGAGGTTTTGGTGCTGAACCGGTGCCAGCGTTTGGTTTTTTTAGCATACCAGTGGGTCTGGCGACCTTTATCGGTGGTGATACGTTCGCCCTGAGTGGCGATATTATGCAGCTCACCGATTTCCCCGCCTAACGCGCCGCCGGCGACAATCTGGCTGTCGTGATTGGTGACCTGCGCGCTGTTGAGCGTGATATGGCCGCCCGCCAGAATTTTACCCGGGTCACTCTGTTTAACCTGAGTTTCATTAACGGTCCGGGTGTACTGATATTCGTAAAAGTTATTACTGCGGCTGCCGTCCGGCATGATGGCATCGTGCACGCCGTGTTTATTGTGGCGGGAGGTGTCCACTTGCGACCAGTCATAGCGGGTGGTCCGGCCGCTCAATACCGCATCGTGATGCGGCGATTTTTCCGTTTCGACGACCTGCGTCACCAGACCGGCGTTGGTGTTGTTAATCCGGTCGGCCTGAATGTTCAGGTTGTTCCCGGCCTCAATTGTCGCCGCGTGGTTATTGAGCTCACGCGCTTGACCCGTCGCCGTCAGGCTGTTGTCCAACCGGCCGCCAATGCGCATATCGCCCACGCTGTAAATCTGGGCATGATGCTGGTTGTTGAGTATCCCGGCGCCGATATCCAGCCGGTCACGGGCGGCAATCACGGCGGCTTTGCCGTCCTGTGCGCTGTTATTCAGCGTGCCCGTCTGGAGGGCGAGTCGGTCGCCGTAAATGCGCCCGGTGCCGGTATTGTTCAGGGTGTTAGCCGTGAGATGGGTCAAACCGCCGTCAATCAGTCCGGTATTGTTCAGCGTATCGTGAACCTTGATTTGCGTTTGCCCGGCGCTGATTTCACCGGCAGCGCTGTTGGTCAGATTGTGCGCATCAAGATGCAGCGCCCGACCGGCTTTTATCTGGCGGTCATTGAGAATATTGCCGGTGGTTTTCAGGGTCAGATTGCCATTGGCCGCGGTGTTGCCGGTATGGTGAAAATCCTCGGTTAAAGTGACCACCATATCGCCCTGCGATAACAGTTGGCCGTCACCGCTGAGAGCTTCGGCGTTAATATCCACCTGTTTCCCGGCAATTAAGGTGCCCTGTTGGTTGTTAATCCTTAAATGTGGTTGCTGAGTTTCGCTGTTGATGGTGAGCTGTTTGCCTGCGGAGGCCAGCCCCTGGATATTATTCAAGGTCTGGCTGATATTCGCTTGCAGGCGGTCGGCCGCCCGTAAAGCGCCCTGACTGTTGTCCACCTGTTGGGCGTTGACCGTCAGGTTTTGCGCTTCCAGTCCTTTATCCGTCTGCGCCGTGTCGCGGTTAATCAGGTGAGCGGTATTCAGGGTCAGTTGTGCGCCGCCACGGATAAGGCCGCCGGTGTTATCGGTTTGGGCTTCAACATTAAGAGTGGTGTCGCCCACGGCTTGTACCTGCCCGTGTCGATTATCGAGCCGCTGGGTTTTCAGGTTGAATGTACCGGCCGACAACAATTTGCCGTCCCGGTTATCGGTTTGCGCCTGTCGGGTGTCGATAACCAACTGGCCGCCTTGCAGATGACCGTGGCGATTATCCAGCGGGCCGCTGGTGACGGTGGTCTTGCCCTCGCCAAGAATCTGGCCCTGCTGGTTATCCAGTAACTGCCCGTCGGTATCCAAATTCAGGGCGTCTGCGGATTGTAAGGTCCCGTTGCGGTTAGTGAGTTGCTGACTGTGAATGTCCAGCCCGCCATTCCCGGCTATCTGTCCCTGAGTATTATTGAGCGCGGTGCTGGTTAGCGCGGTTTTGCCGTCCGCGGCTATCATGCCGCCGGTGTTATTGATGGCGCCGGTACGCAGGGTTAACTGCCCGCCGCTTAACAACCGGCCTCCTTTTTGGTCGGTATGGCGGGTATTGGTGAGCTTATGCCCGTGGGTATCAACGGCCATCTCCCGGCCGGATTGTAACAGCCCCGCCGTATTATCCAGTTCACCACTGTTGACCGTCAGGGTGTCCCCGGCTATCACTTGTCCCGCGGTATTGGTGAAGGGATGGCCGGAGGTCTGGCTGTTGATATGCTGCGCCAGCAACACCCCCTGCGTGTTATCCAGTGTCTGGCTGGTCGTAGTCAGTCGGGTTTTAGCTTCAAGATGACCGTGGGCATTCTGAATGGCTTTGCCAATGGTCAGCGTGGCGCTGTCCCCAGCGGCAACAAGGCTACCCCGGCGATTATTCAGTTGGGCAGCGCTGAGCTGGAGCGCATTGCTCGCTTCCAGTCGGCCCGCCTGATTGTCCAGCGTGTCTTTGACCGTCAGTGTCAGCGAGCCCTTGTCGGCGGCTACGAGGTTGCCGTGACGATTATCGACCGTGGTTGCCTTAAGGTTCAGGTTGCCGTTACCGGCAATGGCGCCGTTCTGATTATTCAGGGTGTTCACCGTCAGAGACAGCGTATCTTTGCCGCGTTGTTGCATCAGCCCGTTTTGATGGCTCAGGGTGTCCGCATTGAGGGTAATCTGCCCGGCCTGCGTCTCGGCGTGGTTCAGTTGCAGTTCATCGGCCTGTATTGTCAGGGCGCCATTGGTGAGCAGTTTGCCCTTATCACCCAGCCAGCGTTGGCTGTTGAGTGACAGTTTGCCGTTGCCTGCCAGTTGCACTGTGCCCTGAGTGTTATCTGCCTGACGCGCAGTGAGATGCAGGTCCTCGCCCTGACTGGCAATGTTGCCCTGCTGGTTGTTCAGTGTGTCCGTGGTAATCGTGAGCTGTTTGCCCTGACTGAACAGGGTCCCGCCACCGTTATTCAGGGTGTGAGTATTCAGCCGCCATTCACCGGTACCAGTTTGATTAATTTTCCCCTGCTGGTTAGAGATATCCGGCGTCGTGAGGTGGATTTCCCGCGCCACTAACTGGCCGCCGTCGTTATTAAACTGGCCGGGGGTTTTCGCGCTAAAACGCTCGGCGTTGACGGTGGCGCGAGCGATACTTATCCCCGATTGACTGGCCGTCAGTTGAATCTGACCGGCGGCGGTCTGGCTGTCGCTCAGGTCAATCTGTTGACTGTGGATCGCCAGCGTGTCGGTCGCCAGATTTTTGCCATTGGCCTGAACGTGTTGCGCGGTCAGGGTCAGTGAACCGGGGCGGGTGGTGTTGCCCTTATCATCCAGTCCGGCGGCCCAGACGCTGTCATGGCTGCTGTGTATCGTACCTGCGGTAACGGTGGTATCGCTGCGGGCCTCTACCCGGCCCTGATTCTTTAACGCGCCGCCCGCCTGTAAATTCACCGATGATTGTGACAACAATTTGCCCGCGTTAGTGACATCGGCAGACGACGTTAATTGCAGCCCGTCACGGCTGCTGATGGCGCCGCGGTTTTCTATCCAGCCATCGGCGGTAATATGCACGTCCCCGGCTGAGGCCCCGATATTGCCGGCATTATGCACACCCACTCCCGCTTCGGTGCCTATCAACCTAATTTTATGGGCATACATGCCGCCCAGCGCCGCCACATCCAACGCAAACTCCGGGGGCTTCTCATTGTCTGCCGATTTTTTCTCAATCTGTTGATGCGCCACATCCACAATATTGCGCCCGGTGGTCACTTTCAGGTCTTGCGCATGTAATTTGGCGTTAATCGCCACCGAACGGGCGATAATATCGGTGTAACTTTGCTGTGTGCTGTCCATGCCGTGCCCGTCAATCCGTACTTCCCCCTGATTGACATCAAACCCTTTCAACCGACCCCGTTCCATCAGGGCTTGCCCGGTGGTGAGCGTGGTACGATGCGCGTTAATAAAACCGCAACCGTTACAGGTGATACCGGCCGGGTTGGCAATAATCACCTCGGCTTTATGCCCGGCCACTTCAATCCAGCCGTTGAGGTGACTGCGGTTGTGGCTGTTGACTTCGTTGAGGATAACGCTGGCGTCCCCTTTGGCTAACCACGGATTACCGGCCACCATGCCGCCCAGTTGGGTCTGCGTGGCCTGATGGCTGTTATTGAGGATAACCCCTTGTTTATCCACATCAAACTGGCGGTAGCTGTTGTGGGAAACGCCGTCGGCGCCGGGCGTCTGGATATTGACCTGCGGCGTGCCGTTGGCGCTGCGAATGATGGTCGGCTGCTGACGTCCCGGCGCCTGTCCATCGGCTACAATCGCCGCCTGTGCCGTGAGTGAAATCCCGCCCAGCGCTAACAAGAGACTGAATCGTAACGCTGTGAACCGGCAACGACACGACGGCAGAGATGGCCGACGAGCGCGGCGTCCCGTTCGTCCGCGCCCGGCACACACTATCTCGGCCACCACCATCCACATCTGACGGGCCTGATTAAAGATAATACGATATAACTGCGTGTTCATGATTTTTGCTCCACACAACACTACCCACTGGCAGTTTTGCTATTTGAATTAATACTGCCAATACAGGTTGAATCCGGCCGTGACCGGGGAAGTTTGGAAACCGGCGGGTTTGGACAGCGGGACGCCGACAAACAGGTCGTAGCTCACCCCTTTCAGGCTGCCTCGCCAGCCCAGAGCACTCCCCGCCAGGTGTTTTCCAAGCAGCGCGTCACTGCCCCGTCCGCCCACTTCGCCATAATCGATCCCCAGATACAGCGATTGCCCGCGTAGCGGGGTTTGCCAGTCCAGTTCGTTCCGGCTGTACCAACCCCGATCAGCGGATAAGGTCAACTCGCCATCAAAGCCGCGTACCGTCCAGCGGCCGCCAATCGAAAAGCGATCCTGGGGCGTCAATGGGCTGGCGCTTATCTGACGTAAGTATTGGGTTTGATAAAAAAAGGGCTGAGCAAACAGCGTTACCGGCCCGGCCAGCGTCGCCGAGAACTGGGTGATTTTGGGTAAAGCCGTCCCCTCATTGCGGTACTCTTCCGGTGCCGGTTGTGCGCCAAACCAGCGCATGCCCTGTTGATAAGTGACTTTGGTATCGAGAGTGGCGTTGCCGATAGTGTGATGATGAGACAGCCCCAGCTTCCAGCCTGCGGTTTCCCGGCGCTGAACATCGATTTCAGTGTTATCAATAAAATTGCGGGACGCCCGGCGATAAATTTCACTGTTGAGCAGGGTTTTCTGGTCAGCATTACGGTGCAGCACCCGGCTGAGCTGGACCGCCAGGTTTTGGCTTTTGCCCCGGTATTGGATCGCCTGATTCAGCCCGGCGATGGTCTGCATATAATCGTAATGACAGGCCGTCACGCTCGCCATCCAGTAGCCGAAGGGCAGCGAGTAATAGAGCGTGTCGTTTTGGCTGCCCTTCCCGGCAGACGCGTGAATATCGCGCCCACCGGAGAGATAGAACAGGTCGCTTAGCGCCAGGGGGTTATCCAGAAAGAAGGTGAATCCACCCTGATAACGGCCGGTGCTTTTGGCGCCGGTATCATCCAGATACGTGGCGACTCGCCAGTGCCGTGACTGACGCCAGTCCAGCACAATATCACTCTCCCCCGGTTGCGCTGCCGGGACAATGTTCATCTCCGCCTGAACGGTCGGGAAGCGTTGCAAGTTTTCCAGTCCCTGCTCAATGTCCCGTAAATCCAGCAGCTTGCCTTCACGCGCAGGGAATGGCGTTATCCGCTGGATATATTTTCCGCTGTCAGGGGTATAGCGGATATGCCGGATGTTGCCCGGTATCATCACCAGTTTTAGCGTTTGGGTATGCAGATCCTGACGAGGAACCAGAACCCGGCTGGTGACATAGCCGTGATTAATGAGCTGATCTTGCAATTGGGTCATCAGTCGGTTAATGCCCTGAGCGCCGAGGCAATGGTTTTCGCCCTGTTGGGCGACACGCCTGAACGGCAACCAGTGCGGGAAATTTTCAGTGCCTGCCAACACGACGCGGGTGATCGGAAAACACGGCGTTTCCAGCGGAAAGGCGGATGACACCGCCTGTTCGGGGACAGACAGATGAACCTCCGCAGGGGGTGGCGTTAATTGCGCCTCCAGGGCTTGCTGACGTGCCTGTTGATGAATGAGTTGTTGTGCTGAGAGGTCGGCAGCCTGACTGCCTGAAACCACGCTATAAAAAACCGCAAACACTAAAATACTGCTTTTCATTGACTTTCTATTCCACAATGCCAGAGCGGTATTAACCACGAATTTAACTTAGCGATCAATATTTAGGATTGATGATCAACCGGGCATCTAAAATAAGGGATTGGTTAAGTTATCAGCAAAAACAAGGGGTTATATTGAAAAGCAAAAAACAGGCCAATGTGATTATTTTGTGACAACATTGTATAAAAAATAGATTAATATTAATCATTTAATAACCAATACTAATAATTTCAAATTAATTTCATTTTTTGTGTTAATTATGTGATATACATCACATTTATGATGTTTTGTTTCAGGATTAAATCACTGGAAAAGTGATGCTTGTCGTAAATTGGTGATGCAGTATTATCTTTTCTGATGAGGTTAGATGATGAGAACTGACGCTATACCATTTCGGATTGGGAGATAACCATCGGCAACAGGTGTTCGTAATGAATTCACAGATTGGCAAAAATCATGAATCCTAACTATGTTGACACAGGGAATTATTGAGCGATCTCCATTCATGAAAATACGCAAAAAAAGCGCTGAGTCACTATTTGATGTGTTATGTTCTGCCATAAAGAACCAGACAGCGGCTTAATAATAAAATGGGTGGCTGCTCCTTGAGTGCATTGTGCAAAATTGTTGTAGAAATGACCTGAAAGCCAATACCTTGGAGAAGGATATTTACCCCCGTTTCTTCCTTAAAACGGGCAGTAAAGGAATCTGTAATAAATCATGCTCTCTTTTCCCGATAAATGGAGCATATAACGATAATTCAGTTCGTTGAACATCATTAAGATTTGAGATTCAAACCAAAACGCTGCTTTCAGGATGTAAAAATCTTTCTGGTACATAAAGATCATAATCGTTGGAGCGACAGTATTCTTCCAATTGCTGAGCAGACCTAACACCAACCTTCCTATATATTTTTGCTATATAATGTTCAACAGTACGATAAGAAATGTTTAATATCCGACCAATTTGTTTACTGGTATACTTATGTAAAGAAAGAAAAATGACATCCCATTCCCGTGGAGTAAATAAATGAGTCGGTGGTTGAAATATAATAGAAGCGGGGAGTTTTCCATAAAATAAACGGGTTAATGAGAAATCCTGAGCTTCCCATCCGTGGAAAATGACTCCGACACATTCGTTTTCATCATTATATAATGGGTATTTTTCACAAAAATGAGATGATAAGAATTTATCGCTCCCATACATATGTGTTTCAAGCGAACATACTGTTGTTTCGCTCTTCATTGCACTTTGATCATGAAGAACGAATTCTTTTGCAAACTCAGCGCCATCCCAAGGAAGTTCATAATCATACCGCCCTTCGTAATCAAATGAATCTGGAAGATTTTCAAGACGTTTAAGTGCCAGATTGCCATAAATAAAGCATGAGTTCTTATCCTTTATTCCCCAAGGCTCATTACTTTGCTTCATTGTGTTAATGATTTGAGGCGAGATAATTAGTTTATTATTCATGTTATCACTCCTTTTTTATCCAGGCTTAAAGTTAGATTCTTGATATTTTATAATCAACTTAACTCTATACTACCGATAGTGACAAATCTTGCTGGAATATAAAGATCGAGTTTATGTTCTTTACAGAAATCTTTTAATTCTGCGTGTAGTGGCAAATTGAATTTTTGGTAAATTGATTGAATATGATTAACTACATCTTCGGCACTTATCATTAGTTCTTCACTGATTTTATCTTCATCTAATGAGCGCAGAGTGAGAAAGAGAACTTCCCATTCAGATTGCGTCAGTATGTCATTAGGGGCGGTGAATTCCAGCGTTGCCGGAAGTTTCTTTTCATAGTAATAAGCAGTAGAAAAGTTTTGTGCTTTAGACATGTGAAATATAATGCCAATGCAGTGACCATTTTCATCACAAAGTGGGGATTTGCTACAGCGGTAAGTTTGTTTGACTTCATTTTCCCCAAACAGGTGGGTTTCAAGTGAAGTGACGGTTTTCATCGTTTGCATAGCTTTTTGATCCTGACGGCGATACTCTTCTGCATATTCTGCAATCGGTGAGGGTAATTCGTCCGTTGAAAGTCCTGCAATATCGAAATCTTCAGGCAAATTGAGCAACTGGTGAAAAGCAGGATTGGCATACATAAATTTTGATTGGCGATCTTTAGCGCCCCACGGTTCATTACTTCTTTCCCACATGTAAATTAGTTGTGGAGTGATATTATCCGGTTTATTTTTCCTATTTGACACAGTAACTCCTTAGTTATTATTAAGCCATTATCTGAACGGATTGTTTTTTGATGATACACAAAATAACTTAACTCTATAATATAGTATAACAATTATCCAGTTAAAGACTGTATTTTTATTAATTTTATGATGGTATTATAAACACCAAGTAATATAAGGAAAATATTATTTTTATTGAAAATAATTTAAGTGATTTATTTTGCCAGTTAAAAATTGCACGCACATAACATCGCAATCTGTTAAGATGGATTGTCTTATAAAGATATGAGATATTATGTTGCTATATGTTACATAAAGACTTTTAAATTTGGTATTGAATCGGAACCTGGCGTGAACATTTAGACGCTTCTCTTCTACACATGAATTGAATAAGGTTGTTCGTAAAATGCCACGATCTTTCCTAAAATTTTGGCTGTATTGATTACTACAGATTTTTTATTTGTATTATGCACCCAATTGAGGCTATTAATGTTGTCAAATCGAGATGAGATGAATAACTCTTTATTATCTTCAATAAGAAAAAAACCGTTTCCTTTTCCATGCTTATTAACAACCATAGTTACCCCTTCCTCAAATAAGTCATTTTGAGATAGTGATATTGCAAATAGATAATCATCTTTATCTACACATAAATATGGAATGCGAGCCATTTTCATATAATTTTTTTTACTATATTCATTAATTGACGTATAAAGTGGAATATCGACATAATGTGTCTCAGTTCCGACGACAGGCAGCCCATCTCCACTTTTAAGCCATCCAATATTGACATTAAGGCATTCACTGATTGCGCCTATGTGCTTGGTGTTGCTGATTTGCCCCGAAAGCAGTTTTGAAATATAACCCCCTTGCACACCGATTCGGTGAGCCAGATTTGTTGGTGTCATTCCCCGTAACTCAAGCGCTTCTTTAAGACGTTCGTTAAAGTATTTCATACGTATTCCAACGCTTCCAAAAATAACTAAACTTTTTGAACATTTTAGTATTCGCAAAAGAACATTTCTGAACATTCAACGTTCACTTTTGAACAATTGAAGTTTATTTATGCCCTTTTTGCCGTTAGACATAACATTTTCCTATTTGGGGAATATTTGGCTGTACTTGGCGGGGTTTAATGTCTTAGTACAGCCATTTTTTAGCATTCCGCTCCAGTGCGGACTCAGGGAAAAAGCTGTAACAACATAAAAATATCAATCTAAAGAGAGTATGAATATAGCACCTTGAATAACTAATACTGAGGAGAGAAAAAAGGAATGATTGTAAAAATCGACTGGCACCCAGCGGATATTATTGCGGGCCTCAAAAAACGGGGAACGACATTATCTGCTGTTTCAAGAGAAGCGGGGCTTGCCGCATCCACCTTAAGTAATGCTCTGCATCGTAGCTGGCCTAAGGGCGAACGCCTCATTGCTACCGCTTTAGATTGTGAGCCATACGAAATATGGCCGAGCAGATACTCTAAATGAGTTGTCATTTCCAAAATTCACATGAACTTCTCATATGAAAATCAATGAAAGGAAACTCATTACCTGAAATTTTTCTTGTGGAAAGCTTCAGGTATGATAATAGAATGAAAACAGGGCTATTAACGCCCTGTTTTGTTATCATTTTTTAGTTAAAATATATAATCAGACCAATTCAGGATGCTTGTCATAGTGAGTTTTTTCTGTATTAATGGTTCATTTTTATATTGTGTTGACATTCCTCTCTATACTTTTGCTAACTTCGCAGAATCCCTTTTATTCTACAGTGTCAACTGAACCAAACTGGCGATGGCCTTTTCAAGGTATTCACGGGGACAACCTAAGTTTACTCTGATAAACCCTTTCCCCTTATCGCCAAAACTCCCCCCCATTGAAACGACTAGTTTGGCTTTTTGTAGTAAGACCTGCTGCAAAGCAGCATCATCCAAACCGAAATCGCGACAATCCAGCCAGGCCAGATATGTCCCTTCCGCTTTGGTCATTCGGCACCACGGAACGGCAGACATTAAAGCCTGCTCGAACCAGCGACGGTTTTCCGCCAGATAATGCTGTAGTTCATCAAGCCATACATCCCCATATTGATATGCTGCGGTAGCCGCAGCCATAGATAGCGCGTTGAATACATCCAGTCCATGCGCATTCAACCGGTCAATAAAGGCACATCGAAATTCGTGATTTGGAATGAGAAAATTTGATATACGGAGTGATGAAAGTCCAAATGCCTTACTTGTTGAGGTGGCGGCAATGACATTGCTATGCCATTCACTCCCCAGATGCAGTATTGAGGTGAATTTTCCCCAAGGCAAAATTAAATCAGCCCAAATTTCATCGGAAATTACCGTCGTACCGTACCTTTTGCAAAGTATTAATAACTGGAGCAGTTCGTCACTATCCCAACATCGGCCAGTAGGGTTATGTGGGTTACATAACAATAGCAGAGGCGGTTTGTGATGCTTCAACATGCGTTCCAGATGATCATAGTCAATTTTGTAACCTTCTTGACTTTCAAGAAGCGGGTTTTCAATCATCATCCTGCCATTCATAGTAATAATTTTGGCGAATGAAGCATAATAGGGCCCTTGTACAATGACCCCTTCCCCCGGTTTACTGAGCATTTGTATCAGTAAAGCCAATCCGGGTACGACACCTTCTATTGATGTAAACCAGTCGCGGTATAAGGTCAGTTTATGGCGCCTTGAAAACCAGTCTATGGCCGCCTGGTAATAGTGATCGTCGCGTTCGCTATAACCAAAAATACCGTGGTCAATTCGGGAGTAAAGGGTTTGCAAGACTTCTTCCGGGCATTGAAAATCGAAATCAGACACCCACATTGGCAGCAGGTCAGTCTTATTTAAGGGCAAGTAACGATTTAAAAAGTCCCACTTAACAGAGCCTGTATTGTGACGATCGATTATCTGGCTGAAATCAGGCAATTTCACGTTGGGTTTCCTTTTTATTCAGGGAGTTTTCCGGCGTGATTTTTGCGATACCGAAACCAGTAAAGCCATAAATGAGAGCCAAAAAGATGGCAGCATAGCACTGGATTGCCCAAGGTAGCAGTTCAAGCGTACTGACACCCAGTGTCGTCGCCATGAAAATACCGGCAGAAGTCCAGGGGATCAACGGTTCTATGACGGTACAGCCATCTTCTATGGTCCGTGACAGATTTTTATTATCCAGTCCCATGCGACGATAAGCGTCTTTGAACAGCTCCGCCGGAATGAGGAGAGCCAGCTTTCCGTCGCAAGTTGCGCCCGTTACCAGAATAGTTGTTGCCAAGGTTGCAGCGATAAGTTGCCCGGTTGTGTGAACAACGTGTAGAAGCCGGTTAATGATGATGGTCAAGGCGCCAGTGAGTGCTAAAGCGCCGGCGAATGCGAATGCACAAAATACAAGCAGAATGGTACTCATCATCGAGAACATACCACCGCGATTGAGCAGACGGGGCACATCGCTAACGACTCCAGTGATGTTGCGTCCCTGGTCAGAGAACATCGAAAGATTGAAACCCTCTATCAACGCATTAAGGCCCTGTTTAAGGGTGAGCCCCTGGAGACCTATGCCAAGCACAATTGCTAATACACAAGCAGCTAGCATGACGGGTATCACCGGACGTTTGGTTATTGCTCCCCACAAAACCAGTATCGGTGGCAAAATCAGCAATAAATTGAAGTGATACAGGCTTTCAAGAGATTGCACGATTTCTGTGACTTTTTCCGGTGTTGCCACATTACCCGTTAAGCTTGTATGGCCCGCAATAAAATAAACAGTAGCGGCTAAAACAAAGCCGGGAATAGTGGTATACATCAAATGTTGAACATGACTGTAAAGATCCGTATCGGCAACGATGGCGGCGAAGTTAGTTGAGTCAGATAACGGTGAAATTTTATCGCCGAAATACGCGCCTGAAACAACCGCCCCGGCTGCCGCAGCCAAAGATACATCAAGACCAGCGGCGACTCCCATGAGGGCAACCCCCACTGTTCCTGCTGATCCCCATGACGTACCGGTACAAACTGAGATAACGCTCGTGATAAAAAAAGCCGCAATAAGTATGTATTGAGGGCTAATCAGCTTTAACCCCCAATACATCATGTAAGGTATGGTTCCGCTGAACATCCAGGTCCCAATTAACCCGCCTACGCAAATCAGGATCATGATCACCGGCATCGCTTTAGCCAGCTTTGCCACAATAGCATCAATAATGTCATTCCAGCGATAGCCTTGCCAATACGCTAAAGTCGCTGCTATTCCTGCTGATATCAGTAATAGGGATTCGATACGTAAATTCAGTTGACCATACCCAATAACCAACAGTAAAAGCATTGCTGCAATTGGCAGTATAGCAAGTCCCAGATTAAGCTTTTTCTTGTCATCCATATTAAAACTCCAGTTTCAGATGAGTTGTTGAAACAGAATAGAATAATGAATTTATTTTGAATGAGATGTGACAGAGATTACTTGTTCATGTAATTGGTTTCATGAGATATGAAATGTGATCTGTATATCGCTTTTACACTTATGTGCGACACTTTTTACTACTTGATTACAAAAACGGAATCTCTGATGACAAGTTCGGCTGAGAACATATTCATTTGTGGCGTTATTTCTTTTCCGGCGTTGAGTTGCAATGCCAGATTAGCCGCCCGCTGAGCCATTCGTTCTATTGGATTGCGCACGGTAGTTAAGGAGGGATAGAGATATCGGGCCGGGACAATATCATCAAACCCAACGATCGACAATTGCTCCGGTAATTTGATTTTCCGTTGATGTAGGGATCGCATCATCCCGGCAGCCATAACATCATTGAATGTTACTACCGCGGTAAAACCGATGCCACTGTCTAAGAGCTTTTCTGCTGCCAGTTCTCCACCTTTTTCGTTGAATGGCACGCTAATAATCCAATCGCCAGAGACTATGATACCCGCATTAGCCATTGCTGCATAATATCCCTCCAAACGTAGCCTTCTGTCATCAATTGGTAGATCTGCTGTGACACAAGCAATTTTTCGATGACCGTTTTGAATAAGATAGTGGGTAGCAGCCTGAGAAGCACTGACATTATCCAACCAGATACACCGGTTAGCAATGGCAGGAAAATATCGATTGATAATCACCAATCCTGGTGTATGGGCTGCATAACGTAATACATCTATATCACTCATTCTGCTAACATGCGCGACTATTGCTTCGCATCCCTGGTTAATCAAAAAATCTAAGGCAGATTTTTCGAGTTCAGCTTGATGTCCGCCACTACAAACCATCAACTTTACCTCTTCCTGCCTGGCAATTTTTTCAACCCCGCGAGCTAAAAGGGAAAAAAAAGGATCAGCCAGATTGCCAGTGAGTAAACCCAACATATTCCCACATCGTTTTGCTAGTGCAAGTGCCGCAAAATTACGATGATAATTGAGTTCACGCATAGCTTTTTCTACACGCTCACGAGTACCCGGTTCGACATAAGCCGTGTTGTTGATGACGCGGCTTACAGTGGCTACGGATACTCCAGCTTGATATGCTACGTCTTTCATGGTGGTCATGCTCTCTCCCCCGCAGTTATATAAAATTTAATCCAACAAAAAATGGTTCATGGGTTTAAAGTATTTTGGTGGAATATAGAGATCATAATTATTTTTTTCGCAAAATAGTTTCAATTCAATAGGTGATTCAATTAATAATTTCTCATAGATAATTTGCAAATGCTTTTCCACAGTACGACATGAAATTTTCATTTCATTAGCAATACCTCGATTACTGATACCACGGCAGAATAAAAAGATTACTATCCATTCTTGTGCTGTCAATATACTATTAGGGGGTCTAAGTTTAACAGACATAGTTGTATCATTTCTAATATAATGATGTACTGAAAAATGATTTATTTCTCTAATATGACAAATTATTCCAATACATTGATCGTTTTCACCCATTAACGGGTATTTTTCACAAAAATAGGGCTTAAGTTGTTGGCTATCGCTTTGAAGATGAGCCCCAATAGATGATACACGTTGCATAGTCTGTAAAACCATACGGTCATGTTCTTCAAAAAGGGAAGCAAGCCGATTAAACGGTGTAGGTAATTCTTTAGCAGTATATCCCGTGACATCAAAGTGTTTAGGTAA